>CAIRHQ010000201.1 GCA_903878475.1 uncultured Bacteroidota bacterium
AATCATATTTCTGGCGGAGAGATCATCTATGAATACATGAGTCCGGGTACAAATCCCAATACAAAACTGTATAAAATTACCCTGCGTTTATTCCGTGATAACAATGGTGGCGGGGCACAAATGCCGGGCAATGTATATATCGGCATCTTCGATAACCTCAATGGCAGTCAGTATCCGGGATCTGGCCAGTTTTACAATGTGCCCATCAGCAATGGTACCGGCGGCGCTCCTGTTCCTGTTGTTCCTCCTCCTATTTGTATGGTGAACCCACCCGATATCAATTACAATGTGGGTTATTTTGAATTTGAGGTGGAGCTTCCCAATAATGCCGCGGGATATACCGCTGCATATCAAACCTGTTGCAGAATATTCCCATTACAAAATGTTTATACCCAGCAACAGCCTGCACAGGGTGAAGGTTCCACTTATATTTGTACCATTCCGGGCGATAATCAATTGCCCGTAGGAAATAATAGCAGTCCGCAGTTTACAACACAATTAACCCGTGTATGCCACGGAAGCTCTTTCAGTTTTGATTTCAGTGCAGTAGATCCCGATTCTGATTCATTGGTATATTATTTCTGTAGTGCTTATAACAGGGGTGCATCAACGGCATCCAATAATGTGAATCCTACAAAACCTCCATACCAATCGGTTACCTATATCAACGGTTATAGTGGAAATAATCCATTGGGCTTTCTCAGCAGTATTAACCGTCAAACAGGAATTATTACCGGTATTGCTCCTGCCTCATCAGGAAGATATGTGGTTTGTGTTTGTATCGATGAGTACCGAAATGGTGCATTGATCGGTCATCACCGGAAGGATTTTATCCTGGCAGTGTATGATTGCGATATTCCTTCAGCCAAGCTCAACCCCTTCCCGGTTACCTGCGACGGGTTCAATGTTAATTTTCAAAATGATGGTTCCGATGCCAATGTTCAAAAATGGTATTGGAATTTTGGTGACCCTGCTTCAGGTGTAAATGACACTTCAACTGCTGCTGCACCCAGTCATGTGTATTCCGATACCGGCGTGTTTACGGTAAAGTTTGTGGTGAACCGTGGACTACCCTGTTCCGACTCTACCACCACTATTGTGAAAGTGTATCCGGGATTTTTTCCGGGATTCAGTTGGGCCGGACAATGCAAGAACACTCCGATACAATTCACGGATAATACCACTACCGTCTATGGCACTGTAACGCCCTGGAGCTGGGATTTTGCGGATGTGGGTTCGCCAAGCAACAGTTCATTATTGCAAAGCCCCACACATGTATTTGCCACAGCAGGCAGTTATAATGTAACGCTTACTGTAGGCAATAGCAAGGGTTGTTCGGGTACCATTCAGCATGAAGTGTTGATCACCGATCAGCCGGCATTAAGTTTAAATAATGATACCCTGATCTGTAACCTGGATACACTGCAATTAAATGCAGTAGGCACCGGATCATTTTTATGGACACCCAATTATATGATCAGCAATACCGGTATACCTAATCCATTGGTGAGTCCGGATGTTAACACCACCTATACCGTTACCCTCACTGATCCTTATGGTTGTGTGGGAAAGGATTCTGTAAAAGTGAGTGTAGTAAGTTTTGTAACCCTGGTAACGCCACCGGATAGCAGCATTTGCCGTACGGATCCGGGTGTGTTGAGGATCGTGAGTGACGGACTTTATTATTTATGGTCGCCGGCAGCCACCTTGAATGACCCTACTATAAAAAATCCGATTGCTACACCGCTTACCACCACTACCTATCATGTGATCGCCAATATTGGCAAATGTGTATCGCAGGGCGATGTAACATTGAAAGTTGTGCCCTATCCATCTGCCAATGCCGGTCCCGATAAGCAAATATGTTATG
The DNA here is from genome assembly GCA_903878475.1 of uncultured Bacteroidota bacterium. Lineage (GTDB taxonomy): Bacteria > Bacteroidota > Bacteroidia > Chitinophagales > Chitinophagaceae > Ferruginibacter. Next base: position 1,871 of record CAIRHQ010000201.1, read on the forward strand.
GCAACTCAGTTCAGTTGAATGCCACGGGTGGAAGCCTGTATTCCTGGAATCCCATTGCCTTTTTAAATAATTCGCATATCGCTAATCCGGTGGCAGTAAATCCAACGGCCAATGTCCGCTACATAGTAACGGTTAGGGATACACTCGGTTGTCCAAAGGGTGTGAATGACACCGTATTGGTGAATGTAAGCAGGATCATTGCCAATGCCGGACCGCGCGATACATCAGTAGTATTGGGACAGCCCCTTCAATTACATGCTGGTGGTAGTATCAATTATCTGTGGACGCCTTCTATCTGGCTTAGTGATCCCAATATTTCAGACCCCATTGCATTACCGCTTGATAATATCGAATACGTGGTAAAAGTGAGTAATGCCATTGGCTGTTTTGCAAACGACAGCATCCGTGTAAAATTATACAAGCTCAAGGCTGATATTTATGTGCCATCTGGATTTAGTCCGAACGGCGATGGCGACAACGATATTTTCCGCCCCATCCTGATCGGTATGCGTTCGCTCGACCTTTTCAAAGTATATAACAGGTGGGGCCAGATGCTGTATTCCGGTACTGACCAAGGTGCTGGATGGGATGGAACACTGGGCGGAAAGGGGCAGGATGCAGCATCCTATGTTTGGTATGCCGAAGGCACTGATTATAAGGGCACTAAAATTAAAAAGAAAGGATATGTGGTGCTCATCAGGTAAAGCCGATTTTTTTTAATATCTTTCAATCGCTACCTAATATACCCAGACAGCAATTTTCATAATTTTTGGATCATTCAAGCAATTAATATTCTCGTATGAAGAGATATGTACTGATTACTATTTTATCAATCGTGTGTTTGCAGGATGTGTATGCAAACCATACCAAGGGTGGCTGGATGTATTATGAGTATCTGGGACCAGGCATTGCCGACCCATCCAAACTCAGGTATAAGATCGGCTTGAATTTATATATTGATTGTGGGTCAACACTGATTGAACCCACCTGGAATTTTTCTTTTTTTGATGGACGACCTCCTTTTAATTTTATCCAAGACATAACTGTTAATGCGGCTCCGGATTTTTCGGTACCAGGTTGTACCAGTATGTCTTGTTACCCCTGCATCAATAATGTACCACCCCGATGTTATAAGATCATCAATTATGAAACCATTGTTGAATTAGCTCCTACACCTGATGGATACATTGTATCCAAGCAACGTTGCTGCAGAATTACCGGCATCTCAAATATTGTTGCCCCCTCACAAAATACGGGGGCCACTTATACCATAAAAATACCTGGCACTAGTCAGGGTGCAACCGCACCCCAGAATTCAAGTCCGAAATTCTTTTTCAACGATACCGTAGTGGTTTGTGGAAACAATCCTTTTTCCATGAATTTTACGGCAACCGATCTGGAATCCGATTCACTGTCATATTCATTTGTTGATGCCTATGATGGAGGTACTACGGCCAATCCAAATCCGGGTACCGCATCAACGCCACCGTATAGTTTGATCCCCTATGCCCCACCATTTTCCGGCACACAACCATTAGGGGCTTTGGTGGGTATCAATCCAATAACCGGCGTGATCAGTGGTATTGCCCCAGCGCCTGGGGAATATGTTGTTTGTGTATTGGTTAAAGAATATAGAAATGGCGTTTATATTGCAGAAGCGAGAAAAGAAATTCACTTAAAAGTTGCTCCTTGTACACCGATCATCGCCAATCCCAATCCCGATTTCACTACCTGTGATGGCTTTACCGTAAATTTTTTCCACACCAGTTCGGGAGCCAACAATGTATTCTGGGATTTTGGAGACCCCACAACTTTAGCTGATACTTCTCTTCTGGATAACCCTTCATATACTTATCCTACAGCAGGAACCTATAACATTACGTTCATCATCAATAAGGGACAAGCTTGTACAGATACTGCACACCGAACGATCAATGTATTTCCTGGATTTTTCCCTGGATTCACTACCTCTCCAATTCTGTGTGCGGGTGCTGCTGTTCAATTTACCGATACGAGCAGAACGAATTATGGAGTGGTGGATACCTGGCGTTGGAATTTTGGCGATCTGGCTACTTTGGCAGATACCAGCCATCTCCAAAACCCAACCTATACTTACAACCCTGCAGGCACTTATAATGTACAGTTCATCGTATCCAATAGTAAAGGTTGTATTGATACGCTCTATAAAGACATCCTCATCAGTGATATCCCCTCCCTATCCCTGTTCCCGCATGATACGGCCTATTGCGGACTCGATAGTCTGCAACTAACGGCTTCGGGTACGGGTAATTTCAGCTGGAGTCCGCTCACCAATATCATTGGTGCAAACACCGCCACGCCAAGGGTATTTCCGAATACGCCTACTAAATATATTGTAACCCTCACCAATGCTTCCGGATGTATCAACAAGGATTCATTGACGGTAACGCCTAAACTGGACCTTACCAATACTGCGACTGCCAGTCCGGCCAATATTTGCGCAGAAGACACGCTAACGCTTACGGGTACCAGCAATTACAGCAGCGGCATCAGTTGGCAATGGAATCCGGCCGCCACGGTACTTAATCCTACGCAGGCCGTTACCCAGGCTATACCTTTGGTAAATACCACCTATACCCTGCTCACTACCTGGGGTGCTCATTGTATTGCCACTGCAACGGTGCCGGTGATCGTAAAAGCGCTGGCCATTCCCAATGCAGGGCCCGATGCTTTTGTATGTGCCGGCGGACAATCAACAACACAATTGAATGCCAGCGGAGGAAATAGTTATTCCTGGACGCCGGTTACCGGACTCAGCAATCCCAATATTGCCAATCCGATTGCCGCTCCTACCGTACCCACGTATTATGTGGTAGCCGTTGGAGTAAACGGTTGCAGTAAATTAAAAACGGATACGGTATTCGTAAATGTAGGTACCCTGCCGGTGATCAGCACATTGAACGATACCCTGATCTGTAATATCGATACCCTTCAACTAACTACTACGGGTACCGGAAGTTTTGTGTGGAGCCCCAATTATATGATCAGCAGCACTATAGTTGCCAGTCCGCTCGTGAGCCCCGATGTGCCCACCTGGTATCATGTACGCCTCACGGATGCCATCGGATGTTTTTCTGATGACTCTGTTTTTGTAGATGTAAAAGATAAAGTAACCCTGAATGCAGGCCCCGATACCACTATTTGCAGAACCGATGGCTTCAAGCTTACTACCACCGGCGATGCGCTGCACTATATCTGGACACCCAATACTTACTTAAGTTATGATACCCTGATGCGACCATTCACCAGGCCGCTCAGTTCCATCACCTATCATGTGATCGGCAATATCGGCAAATGCCAGAGCGACGATTATATCAGCATCAAGGTAGTGCCCTATCCGGCTACTAATGCGGGGCCCGACCAGATCGTTTGTCCCGGCTTCCCAGTGCAATTGAATGCCAGCGGAGGAAGTCATTATTTCTGGACACCGGCTACTTTCTTAACCAATCGTAATATTTCTAATCCGGTAGCCGTGAACCCCACGGCCAATATCCAGTACATTGTAACGGTAACGGATACACTCGGTTGCCCGAAACCGGTAAGCGATACGGTATGGGCAAGAGTATACCCTGCCGTAAGAGCCGATGCCGGCCCTTCTGATACTACGGTAGTGGAAGGCGAACCTTTGTTCTTACATGCCAGCGGAGGAGCCACTTATTTGTGGAGCCCAACCACTTGGCTCAATGATCCCAATATCAGCAACCCAGTTTCTCTACCGCTCAACAATATCAAATATGTAGTGGAAGTAACTTCTCTAAATGGTTGTAGATCGGCTGATAGTATCAATATCCTGTTGTATAAGATGGATCCCGATATGTATGTACCCACGGCCTTCACACCCAATGGGAATGGCGTTAACGATGTATTGCGTCCCATCCTCCTTGGCATGAAATCGCTGATCTATTTTAAAGTGTTCAACCGCTTTGGAGAAATGGTTTTCTCTACTACCGAAATAGGCAAGGGATGGGATGGAAAGATCGCAGGCAAGGGCCAGGATCCCGGAACTTTTGTTTGGGAAGCCGAAGGCGTTACCTACAAGGGCGTGGTTAAAAAGAAAAAAGGATATGCGGTGTTGATACGCGAATAAAGTCGTTGATTTAAAACTGCTTTTTAAATACCTTTAGGCTTCATCATTGAAGCCTTTTTTTATGAACCCAATCGTTATGATCACCGGTGCCAGTTCCGGATTCGGAGCTGCCTGTGCCGAAAAATTTGCTAGCCATGGTTACGATTTAATCATCACCGCCCGCAGGGAAGACCGGCTTATCAAACTGAAAAAATCACTTGAAAGCAAGTACGGTATAAAAGTACTGTCCCTTTGTTTTGATGTGCAGCAAATGGATGCGGTGAACAAGGCCATCGGAAGCATCCCGGATGCCTGGAAAAAAATATCGGTACTGGTGAATAATGCAGGACTGGCTTTAGGCCGTGATAGTTTTGATAAGGCCAGTATGCAAGACTGGGAAACCATGCTCAATACCAATGTTCATGGGTTATTGTATGTGAGTAAGGCCGTGTTGCCGCTATTGATGGCCCAGAAAAAAGGACATATCATCAATATGGGTTCGGTAGCCGGTAAAGAAGTGTATGAAAAAGGGAATGTGTACTGTGCCAGCAAATTTGCCGTGGATGCGTTAAGCAAAGCCATGCGGATCGACCTGCTCCCACACCATATCAAGGTTACCAGCATTAACCCCGGTGCTGCAGAAACAGAATTTTCATTGGTACGTTTTAAAGGATCTGAAGATCAGGCTGCCGCAGCCTATGACGGATATACCCCATTAACCGCCGAAGACATAGCCAATACTGTGTACTATTGCGCCAGCTTACCCGAACATGTGTGTATCAATGACCTAACGATCACTTGTTTGCAACAGGCGGGGACGTATTATTTTAATAAAGAGTAGCGAGATGTTTTTGAATTAAACCGTTTAAGGGTTTAAGGTTGGTTGAGAAGTTGAGGAGTTGAGGAGTTTGGTGATTTCGTTGACATCATGGGCTTTCTAATTGAATGAACCTCCAACTTCCAACCTCCAACATAGTTTATTTCCTAGCAACGTCTCTCACCCAGCTTGTGTGTTGGCCGAGGACGTTGCGTAATATTAAGACGCAACGTCCCTTGCAGGAGACGTTGCCGGGAAGAAAAATGAATGCGCAAATTGAAAGGGATATAATCCCGAAGGGATGACATTACACTAGTTAATAAACAGTAATTATTTAAACCCCGAAGGGGTGACATTAGTTGTGTTTCTCTAAGCCGTTGGTCAGGAGACCAGACGGCGGCGGAGATAGTTAATGTCACCCCTTCGGGGTTTTACTAACCTTTGTTATGGTTTTCTATAGTAATGCCATCCCTTCGGGATTATTTTTAGGATGGAGACTCCAATCAAAACATGCTCTTTGCTAACTGCTAACTGCCAACCGCCAACTGATTTTGCCTACCTATAAAGGCTAATGTCACCCCTTCGGGGTTTTTCCCAACTTTAATGCTTTGCTATAGTAATGTCATCCCTTTCGGGATTATTTTAAAGATGAATTTTCCAATCAGACCGAAATCCTTGCAAACTGCAAACTGCCCACTGCAAACTGAATTTGCCTACTGATAAATCATATTAATTATAATCGTTATATATGTTATGGCACAATAATTGAAGCCTATTCCTCGTTATAGAAGTGTAATTCAATGAATTGGAAGTGTTTTCCTATGGCATCGAATCCGGTGCCAAAACATTGATTACCCCAATATCAACGCCACTGAGCAAATGAAAAACCGAATTCTTCTTTTTGTTGTATTCAGTATATTCCTGTTTGGGCAGGACCTGAGTGCACAAGATATTATTCGTCAGCAGCCTTGTTCCAGCGCCTCCATTAAACAACAGGCCGATAGCATCAAACAACTTTTAGCCAAATCAGGATTCATGGTTGTGAAAGAAGCCTCCATGCAAATGGAAAGCGAATTTGAAATGCCCGTGATCGTGCCACTTACCCAAGGCAGCTGGTATCAGTTCGTTTTCATTGGGGATATGAGTTCCAAATTATATGAAGTAAGGATGTACGACTGGAATGAAAAACAAGTGGTATACCAAAAGAAAATGTGGGGCGATGTAGACGGGAATGTGATCAGCTATTCTTATATACCCCAGTTCTCTGAATACCATATGATGAAACCGGTTCAGGTGAACAAGAAGAAAAAGAATCTATGCGGTTATGTGATGTTGCTGAAAAAAGTAAAATGATCCGCATCAAAATTTACAGTTTATGCTTGGTTTTGGTATATGGTCCCGCAATGCGGGATCTTTTTTTTGCCCAATACTATTTAAAATACAAACCTGCTTTACCCAAAAGAAAACTTCCTATGCTGTTTTACAAAACAACATAGGAAGTAATTATTTGAAAAGATTTAGAGAGTGCTAAATTTCTTATTGCGTCAGCGAGATCCTTACCTGCACTCCTGCACGTGTATTGGTGATGGGTGCACTGGATGAGATATAAGGCTTTACCTTACGCTGATCGAAATACAATTTGATATTGATTCGGCTATTCAGGAAATAATCGATGGTAGGTGAAATGGTGATCTCCTTACTGCCACCGGTTGCAAAATTATTCTCCTGATCGAGCCTGCTATTGGCGGTTACATTATCCCTGATCTTGAAGTCAACACGGAAGTTGATCTCATTATCCAATTTCTTTCCGCCGTCCTTACTCAGGAATTTAGGCAGTTTTAATCCGGCCAGCAATTTCAATCCTTTTTTACGATAGCCTGCTCCCACCGTGAATTCAGTGCTGCGGGTCTCACTCAATTGGAAATCGATCAGGCTTAAACTAAGTTGCCTTGTTTTGGCGTATTCGAACTTGGCCTGGAACTGGTTGGTAAACATCATATCTATTCCAATCAGCGGAGAGAACTGTTCTGCCAAAGTAATATTGGGAACCAGGAAGAACGGAATGAAGTTGCGCGATACCGTATCATAGAATGAAGGGTATCCATATTTCGATACATCCTGATACAGCAGTGCCGAAGTAAATCCGTTCATGCTCAGGTTGCTGGTATATCCGTGAGAGATGCTGAACGTAGTGAATATTTTCTTGAAACCTTTCAACCGGCTTAAACCATTATAATCGATCTTCCAGTTGGGCTTCGGTAAAATGGCCCTGAATGGATTGGATTTTATATTTGGATTGTTCTGGTTAATGAGTGCAATCTTATTGGGATCTTTTCCGGTATAGGCTGCAATGAATGCAGGGATGAGCACATCCACCGCATATTTTCCATAACCATAATAGTATCCATCGGCACCCACCGGTTGTCCGTTGCTGTAAGGATTTGCCTTTCCGAGCCGCTCTGATAAAATCTTTCTGTTTGCCTGGAAGGTTTGGAATGTCGCTGAAACCCTGTTCGGATCAAATTTGCCAAACAATGTATTAAAGGCGATAAAGGATACATCAAAACCACCACCCGCATATGGATTAAGGTGGAAGAACTTACGATTGGAACCACCCGTAGTATCCACATACCGGAAGGTTTCGCTATAGCTCTTATTGAATGTTTTACTCAGGTTCACAGCGATGGTAAGATCACGCACCGGTTCTAATTGAGCACTCAGTGTAAAACGCTGATCGAAGTTCTGGGTGAACAGCGAGTTGAAATTGGTATCCCTGGTGATCCATCCTTTTCGGGATGCTTTATTGAGCCAGTTAGTATCCGGTTGTCGGCCCAGTATAAAATCATATCCCGGAGCCATGCTCTTCCAGTTTTGGCCACCATATTGTGTACTATCCGTATACCCTGGCAATCGGGTATTGGCATTTTCAGAAAGCGATACATTCACTTGTTTCAAACTGGTGATCAGTTTGCCAAAGATCTTAGCCCCGGTATTGACATAAGGCACGGCGCTCTTATCTACGATCCTGTGACGCTTCACGATCTTCCTTCCGGTCTTAGTGATGATGGTATCTTTAGTATGGGTGATACGCTTCCTCCATTTTTCGCGGTCTTCAATATTGGATGTTTGATCCAATTGTTTCAGCCATTTTGATTTCTGATACAATCTGTTGAAATCCATTTGCAGGGTTACTTCTTTCTGCTGCCCGTTCTCCATGATATTACCCAGTTCAACAGCCAGTCTTGAAGCGCCGATCCAGCGATAAGAAGCCTGGTATTTAACGTTCAGGGTTGTCCAGTCGATCAATGGTAATTTTGAAGTAGGCACGGTATACGTGAAATTGGCTGATTGATTATACAAGGTATTCCGTCCGCCTTTCAGCAGATTACGCCATACAGTATCTCTTTTTTCTTTTGTATCTAATCTACCTGCAGGTTCATCGATCCTTGAATTATTGGTAGCCGTAAAATCAAAATTGATGGAACGGGTAAGGTTCCAGCGCATGATATAATCACGTTGGAAAGTATAATACTTATCATAGGTTTCCGGGATCTTGTATTTGGAAGTACCTACGCTTCTGGGGCGGATGGCACCAAACTGCCTGTTGATATCTGCCCTGAAGCTTAACTGTGAAGGAATGAAATTGATATTCATATCCTTTACCAGATCGAACCAATGGGTCTTAGTTTTTTTGAACAGTTTTTTGAACGGTTCAATATATTTTGGTTTGGGTGCAAAATTATAACCCAGTCCACCACGGTGACGGGTGATCTCATTATTTTCTACCAGCGGGTTATGACTCTTGATCTTAAGGTATGAATAGCTGACATCGAAATTCGACACATCATAGATCTTCGGTTTCTTTTTACCCGTGCGATTCTTACGCACATTGGTAAAATTCAACGTGGTGGTAGACGTGAAATCGAGCGCGGCATTCTTGATAGAATCCTTGGCCGATTTGGTTGTTGTAGATTTCAATTTATCTTTCAACTTGATGTCCATATCATATGGATCATATTCCGGTGTACTTATTGCCTGAGAATAGCTCGCAAACACCGGGATTGACAAGGCGGCTTTTTTAGGCAACAGTTTACCCAGTTCAAGATTGGCAGAGGCATCAAATTGTAAGAAGTCATCGCGATAACGATCATTCACCCTTTGTTCCAGCGTACCAAATCCCTTGCTATGTGAATTGGCCGATAAGGAAAGGGTTCCCAGATCTGCAAGGTTTACGTCTACCCTGCCCAGTGCAGCCCATCCACCGGATTCATCCAGGGCAGAAAGGCTGAGTTCATTCACCCATACTTCCGCACAGGCTGAGGTAGCCTTGGTATTTTCTACGCCGATCAGGATACCGCGCACTTCTGCAATATTGGGATTTCCAATTACCGAGTACACCTGACCGTTAGGTTGTGGTTGACGGTAAATTATGGACGGGGAAGCCAGCGGATCTACGTTCCTGCTTTGCTTCATCTTCACCAGTGTTTGCAGGTCAACATCCAGCGCATCGGTCTTTAACCAAAGCGTATCATTATAGGTGGTTGAGTTGGGGTCTAAACTAGCTGCATTCAGCGAGGTCAGGTTCAACGGTATGCGTACTTCATAATAGTTGCTCACAAAATCGGTACCCAGTCGGATCACAGCAGTTAGGTCCTTATCGCGTAAAGACGGGAAGGATTTCTGTGCTTCTTCAGCATGCACATACATCGACAATTTGCGGAACTGACGAAGATCGCGGTTGGCAAAGGTTTGGAATACACCGCGTGCATCTCCTTTGGCCAGGTTACACAATTGCAGGCTCATACTCTGTTCGTTCTGCAACAGGTTCACGCCATTATTGCTGAGTGTTTGCACACGTTCTACTTCTGTTGGAGTACGGTATGGTAAAGGAAGACGTTTATCATTCTCTTCAATATTCACTGCCCCCTGGTTAAAGGTAGTAGCACCAGGAGTTACCTGAGTATACAATCCGGTAGAGTCGATCTTATATTGGAATTTGCGCCACACATTACGGGTCAATTGCAATTCACCAAAACGCAATACCACACTGTCGCTGAAATCGGTCATGAACATGCGGATGAAACGGATCGATTTAAAATCGGGGATATTGCCGATCTTCTTATCATAATCAGAGATCGGGATCCTGAATTGGTACCAGGTTTCAACACGCTGGGTTCCATCCACCAAGTTCACGGTTACCGGTTTCTTGTCGATGATATAATTATTTCCGATCGACATTTCCGTGGCTGTAGGCGGTTTAATGTCTACGATATACTGGAAATATTCTTCGGTCTGATTCAGGGTATTATCTCGGTTCAGGTCTTCTGCATCTGGATACATGGTAGCTGCAGAGGAGTAAGTAGATGAACCACTCGATACCGGTGAGTTACCTTCAGGATTATTGAATTTTTTATACCTGCCCAGGATGCCTAAACCCTGTGCATCATAATCATCGCCGCGATAATAATGATAATCATCGTTGGATGGATCGTTGAGTGCTTGTTGATAAGCGAGTGAGCCAGGACCAAAATTCGTTTGCAACTGAGCCAGATACGCTACACGCTTGTTCACTTCCGCGGTATCATCCAATCCATCAAGTCCAACATCCTGGTATTTTCTGTCATTGGGATCATTGCTGAATGCATTGGTTACCTGTATCGGATTATTGGGTACTCTTCCCCAGTTTGAATTATCAACGGCTGATGGAATATTGGGTGTAGGCAATCCGTTCTCATAAGCACGTTTACCATCTTTCAAAATATCTTCAGAAACATTACCCAGGTTGAAATATAATTTACCACCGGTTGAGGTTGGCTTTTTGATAAATGGATCCTGTACCCAGAACTCGATGAATTCAATATTGGCCGTTTCAAAATCGGTCTGGTCTAAACTGCGCATCAAACCACCCCAGCGTTTATTAGGATTCAGCAGTTTACCATTGGCGGCCACGCTTCCTGCAGCTCCGTCATAATTATAAGGACCTTTTTCTGTAGGATAGTAAGCAAGATCGAAAGTGATGAGTTGACTTTCCCCAAATCCGGTTGTTTTTTGCGGGAAGATCTCTTTCTGATAAACCTCTCTCACCCTGGGATCACTGAGTTCTACCCTATCGCCACCCAATGGATTATTGGGGCCCTTGTATTGTTGCAAGGCGGGCTCGATCTGGTACCAGTTTATTTTTGCCCGGTTCATGCCTGAAGCAATATCATCATTGAGTGAGGCTTCAGGGAACAGCAAACTGCTGGAAGCTCTTTGAGTAGCGCCCTGTGGCACGGATGCCAGCGCCCAACTGATCGGTGGGAAGCGCAGGTCGAGACCAGATTGTGCTCCATCAAAATCATCGATCTGAATAATCCCTTTAGAACCTTTACCGATCTGTGGTGCGTGCCCGGGTTTCAAATAAGCAGCTTCTGCAAATACATTGATGGTACTAGGCGCATTGGTTGAATAGAACGGAAGTTTATCCAGCAGTTTGGTAAGGCGTGGAATATCCTTGCGATAATTCACATCCAATCCGTACATGGTATTCCGGATGGGTTCATTGGTACCGCCAGTGCTACTGTTATCGTAAGTAACCTTGCTGAAGAAAGGCCGTTCACCAAGGCGTACGATGGTACCGCCGAACGACAATTGTTCCTTAGGTTTATTCTTAGCGATATAATCCCATCGCAGTCCCATATAATTCTTCTGCTGCATGCCAAAGCTGGCATTATTCTCGTAGTTCACCTGCACCGGCAATCCGGAATTGATGATGGCCGTGTTGATCACTTTGATGGTACCCAGATCGTAGTTGATGTCGTAATCAATGCCTTCGAGCAACACCCTTCCACCCGCACTAACGGTTACGGAACCACGAGGTATATTGTAACCGATGCTGATATCTGAAGAACCCGAAATCTTTGCCGAACCTTTCAATACGAATCGGTTCAGGTTAGGGTATTGCTGTGCCCGTGCTTTGATGGAATCATATAATGCATAAAACAGGGTATCCTTAATACTGGGCAAGTTAGGGTTGGTATAGATGCCCTTGGCCAGATCCCGTCCGAAGGGTTCCAGTACCGGGAACATGACCCTGCTGAACTGTGAATACACCGTAAATCCTTCCACATAATCGAAAACCCCATCGGGTTGCGGATCGCCCTGATTATTTAACCGGTCGAGGTTGATGAGTGAGATGATCGGTGAACCCTGGTTCTTATCTCCAAAGGGAACATAGCGTTTCCAACCGAGTCCGGGTTCCTGATACAGCACATCCAGTTTAAAATCCTGGGGCGTGAGTGAACCATAACCGATGGCATATACATTCTTGAGCATCAGTTGCCAGATAGGCTGACTGGGCCTTTGTGAGGTAGCTTTTAATAATTTCAGGAACAGTACTTTCTGGTTGGCAGAGATACTATCCGGTGGAACATCTTCAGAGAATTCGCCCACCTGAAATATTTTTCCATTATAAGAATACTGATAAGCCACGGCCAGCACATCATCTGTTTGAAGTGGCTGGCTCAAAGAAATAAAACCGGTAATGGCGTTCCAGGTATATTGGGTAGAATCCAGTTTACGGGCAAATGTTTTTTCAAAATCTTTTACCGGTTGCAAACCCAGTCCGAGCAATGAAGTGAACACCGTTGACGGGCTCCTGCTACTTGGATTGGAAATGATATTTCCAAAAATAGGATTGGTACCATTGGTAGGAATAGAAGGATTGAGCAGGTTATTGTCTTCACCCAGATCGGTAAGTCCTACCACATCCCTCGCCTCCGTAGTAATGCCATTGCGGTTAGTAACCCATACCTGTAGACGCAGTATTTTAACCGGGGAGTTTACCGCGGGTAGGTTGCCCATCACTTTATTGTAGTTGGCCCTGAAATACTGGGCCAGCAGGAAGTGACGATTCTCTTCATATTCATCGGCTTTCAGTTCAAATAGCTGGGAGGCTGCACCACCCTGCAGGTTGGCCGATTGCCGTTGTGATTTTTGGTTGGCAACAACGCCTGTGATGAATAATTTACCGAATTGTAATTGTGTTTTTACCCCGAATAATTGCTGGGCACCCGGAATGAGGGTACTGCGTGAGGGGAAGGTAACATTACCCAGTTCAAACCTTTTGATGATCTCGTCATCTAAACCGGTATAATCAAGTTTGAGCTGATTATCCTGTCCGAAATTGGCCAGGGTATTATAACTGATCGGAAATTTAAGTTTGCCGCCGATATCTGCATTCACATTTACCTGGGCCTGCATATCGAAATCAAATCCTCCGCTTTTTCTGGCTCGTTCCGGCAATGTGGGGTTCTGAATATTTTGTCCCTGGTATCCGGCGGTGAGGTCAACATTTCCTTGCGGGGTGATATTGATCTTTCCATTACCGAATAAACGGTTGAATAAATTATCGTAGAGCGAAAGTTTGGGTTTTACCCTGCCGCGGTTGAGGAGGTTAAGCGTATTGGCCCGTTTTTTAAAATAATCCACTTCCAGTTGCCGGTTGCGCAATTCCCAGTATTCTTCAAAACTATAGCTGGAGGGGGTACGGTAAAATTTATTGCCGATCTTTTCGTACACAATGTAGCGACGGGTAGCTGCATCATAAACGATAGAATCTCTCAGGTTGGAAGGCTTGTTGAAATCGAAAGTGCTGCGTTTGTTATTGGAAACAAAATCACCCCTGCGGTCATGGATGGGATAATGTAAACTGTCTTTGTAATTGGGCACAACAGTATCGCCCTTATTCCAAGATGGGGTACCGGATAGCGGGTTGGCAGAAGCCGAACCGTAATTAAGCATTAAAAGCACCAAGGCCAACACGAAATATACGGGCAGCTGAACGCGAAATTTTCTAATAAGCAACATCCATAATCAGTTAACGTAGAATTCTATCAAATGGCTTTTAATGCTTTTTTTATCAAATCTTCTAATTGTGATACAGATGGTTCAGCTAGGATAATTTTTTGGATTGATTGCTCGGCCTGTGATCTTGAAATTCCAAGGGAGACCAAGGCATGTAACGCATCCAATTCCAAACTATTGCCTTGTACAGAAGAAATCAACGCATCGGTGGTCTGTTTCCCCATTTTATCTTTAAGTTCAAGTACTAGTCGCTCCGCTGTTTTCCTGCCTATTCCTTTGATGCTCTCAAGCAACTTAATGTTGCCCTGAACAATAGCCCGATTGATCTCATCGGGTTTTAAGGAAGACAACATCATCCTTGCAGTTGCTGCTCCAATTCCAGAAACCCCGATCAGCATGACGAACATCTCCTTTTCGGGCCGGTCAAAAAAACCAAATAATGTATGCCCGTCTTCCTTAACCTGTAAATAAGTATATAATTTACATTCGTCGAGGTGCTGGAGTTGAGAATAAGTATTCAAACTGATATTCACCTCATAACCAACACCATTCACGTCCACATATACCTGGGCGGGGCTTTTATAGGTCAATTTTCCTTTCAGGTATGCGTACATAATTCAATTTCCGGTCTGAGCCCAAAAATAAGGATTATTTAGCAGGTAAACGCTGAAAATGGGGCTAAGGATTTTTCTGTAATTTTACCTTTTATCACAAACAATCAAAAAGTTATACTTAAACGGAGAAATTCATGCAAAAGATCAATGCCGCGATTACTGCTGTTGGGGGATATGTGCCTGAGTACAGACTTACCAATGCGATACTGGAAACCATGGTAGACACCAATGATGAATGGATCAAATCAAGAACAGGCGTGGAAGAAAGGAGGATATTAAAGGGTGAAGGACTGGGCAGCAGCGACTTGGGGGCCCCGGCGGTACTGGAATTATGTAAAAAAAGAGGAATCAGCCCGGAAGAGATCGATTGCCTTATTTGTGCCACCGTTACCCCCGATATGGTATTTCCGGCCACCGCCAATATCATTTGCGATAAGGTTGGGGCGGTAAATGCTTTCAGTTTTGATATTGGTGCCGCTTGTTCAGGATTTTTATTTGCACTAACAACGGGCGCTTCATTTATTGAAAGCGGAAGATATAAGAAAGTGGTGGTGGTTGGCGTTGATAAGATGAGCAGCATCATTGATTATAGCGACCGTGCTACCTGTATCATTTTTGGAGATGGTGCCGGAGCAGTATTGCTGGAAGTAGATACTGAAGGCTTCGGTGTGCTTGACAGCATTTTAAAAAGTGATGGGAGCGGCCGACAATACCTGCATTTAAAGGCAGGAGGTTCGGTAAAACCAGCCAGTGTTGAATCGGTACTGGCAAAAGAGCATTATGTGTATCAGGAAGGACAGGCCGTTTTTAAATTTGCTGTAAAAGGAATGGCTGATGTTAGTTGGGAACTAATGGAGCGGAATAATCTTACGGCTGATGATATTGCCTGGCTGGTACCACACCAGGCCAACCTGCGGATCATTGATGCCACAGCCAACCGGATGGGATTGCCCAAAGAAAAAGTAATGATCAATATTCAGAAATACGGAAATACCACCGCGGCCACCCTTCCGCTTTGTTTGTGGGAATGGGAGAAAAGATTAAATAAGGGCGATAATATCATCCTGGCTGCATTTGGCGGAGGATTCACCTGGGGAGCCACCTGGCTTAGATGGGCATATAACAGTTAAGCCAGTTTCGGGAAGACGGGCAGATTGTAAATTTTTAATGCTATTAATTCTCTATATGAAAAGAACATTATTCCTTTTTTTGCTGGTAACCTGTTTCGGTGGTTATAGTGCTCAGGCTCAATTTACCCGCTATATCATTAAACTGAAAGACAAGGGCAGCAATCCATATTCGATCAGTAATCCTTCGCAATACCTTACGGCACGTTCCATTGCCCGCAGAACCCGGTATGGGATCGCGATCGATAGTACCGATCTGCCGATCACCCCACGGTATATCGACAGTATTCGTTTAGCCGGTGCCGTTACCATTCTCAATGTGTCGAAATGGTTCAACCAGGTGGCCATTCAAACCACTGATGCCGCGGCACTGACCAAGATCAATGGATTCCCATTTGTATTGAGCGCCGCTCCTATCGGAGCTTTCAGCAATGGCCATCCCGAACAAAAAGTATTGGATGTTCCTACAAATTCATTGATCACCGGACCAGCCAGTCCGCAAAATGTAAATGATTTTTACAGTTATGGTCAGTCGTACGGACAGGTACATTTACACAACGGAGAGTTCCTGCATAACCGTGGATTCCGCGGACAAGGCATGCAGATGGCGATACTGGATGCCGGATTTTATCATTATTTAAGTTTACCCACTTTTGATAGTATGCGCAACAACAACCAGGTTTTGGGCACCTGGGATTTTGTGGCCGGAGATGCCAGTGTGGATGAGGATAATTCTCATGGGATGAATTGCCTCAGTACCATTGCAGCCAATATGCCCGGTACATTTATGGGCACAGCACCCAAGACCTCATTTTATTTATACCGCACAGAAGATGTGAATTCTGAATATCCGATCGAAGAACAGAACTGGGCAGCAGGCATTGAAAGAGCTGATAGTCTGGGAATAGATGTGTCGTCCACCTCATTGGGATATAATCAATTTGACAATGCAATTTTCAATCATACCTATGCCGACCTGAACGGCCATACCACCCTAAATGCGAAAGCAGCAATGATGGCTGCAAAGAAAGGGATCGTACTCAATTTTGCTGCCGGAAATGAAGGCAATAGTGCCTGGCATTATATCATTACTGCAGCCGATGCCGACAGCATCATTGCAGTGGGTGCGGTCAATACATCCGGCGTGGTAGGCAGTTTCAGCAGTTATGGCCCCAGCAGTGATGGAAGAATAAAACCCGACCTGTCGGCTGTTGGTGTAAATGCTGTAGTGGCCAATACCAGCAATGGGCAACCTACATTCGGCAGTGGAACTTCATTTGCTTGTCCGAACCTGGCAGGCCTTACCACTTGCCTCTGGCAGGCATTTCCTGAAGTGAACAATATGAGTTTGATCAATGCCATGAAGCAATCGGCCAACCGGTATACTACTCCGGATAACCGTACGGGTTATGGTGTTCCTGATATGAAAAAATCATTTGTATTACTGATCAGGCAACTGTTCAGTAAATCGGTAACCTTGAATGCCTGCAATACTACCTTGCAATGGACCGCGAAATCAGATACCGGGATCTCGGTAACCGTAGAAAGAAAATTGCCTACGGATATCAACTATGTGGCCATGAATACGCAAACCAGTGTTACGCCTTTTATTCAACGGAATTTTATTTATATCGATGACCTTACGGGAGTACCCGTGGGCAATATCAAGTATCGATTTAAAATGACCATTGCGGCAGATACCAGTTTTTATTTGGATTCAACTACGGTTACCCTCAATCAAAGTTGTGTTCCTCAACCGGTGTTATCGGCTACTACAGTGGCTGCTTTCGGAACCATTTGTACTGGCAGCAGCAGTGCGGCAGGTTCATTTACGGTATCGGGTATCAACCTGCCTGCGGGCAATGTAGTGGTTGGTCCTTTGGCCGGATATAGTTTTGCTACCACTTCGGGTGGTGCTTACACGGCTTCTTTGTCGATCGCACAAGCGGGCGGTACTTTTAATCAGGTTCTCTATGTTAAATTTTCACCGATGGCAGTACAGGCATATACCGGCAATATAACGGTAACGGTTGGTAGCACTTCCACCAATATTGCAGTATCGGGAAGCGGTATCAATACTGGCGCAACCATGTTTACCGGTGCGGCAAGCAGCATTACGGCCTATACCGCAGCACTGGCAGGAAAGATCAGTGCGATCGGTTGCAGTGCGGTTAGCCCTTATGGAATTGAATACAGCAGTACCAATAATTTCCCTAATGGCACCGGTACCAGGGTGGCAGCGGGTAGCAATGTAGCCGGTGATTACAGCATAGCGTTGGCGGGACTATCGCCCAATACCACCTACTATTACAAGGCTTACGGAGTGAACAGTGCAGGCAGTGCTTATGGCATTCAGCAAAATTTCACTACGCTGGGCATTCCCAATGTACTCACGATCTACAACAGTCCGATCGCGCATACCGGGCAGCTGCATTATTCCATCAGTGGAATTGTTTCAGGGAATTATGCCGTGCATATTTTCAATATCGCGGGACAACAGGTGTATAGCAAACAGGTTACCGTTACAGCAGGGTTCATTGATGAGCAGCTCAATATTCCGGTATACCTGGCAAGCGGCGTGTATACCTTACAGTTAACCAGTGCAGAACAGCATTTTAAACAGAAGAAATCTTTCTTGGTGCGGTAAAAAAATCAGCCGGATCATTTTTTAAACACGGCGGCAAACATACTATCGGCCTTGTTATCATGGCCTTTCCATAATTCCACTTGCAGCAATTGCAGGTGGAATTTTTGTTTGATAAAGTCCAGCATGGCTTCATTCTCTTGCCGGAACACTGAACAAGTGATGTATACCAACAATCCGCCGGCTTGCAGGTGCGGAATGGCACCCGATACGATCTGTTGTTGCCGCTGGGCAAAATCAGCAATGGTTGCCAGTTTAAATCCCATCAGTTGCTCGGGGGTACGGCTCCAGGTACCGCTGCCAGTGCAGGGTACATCACAGAGGATCAATGAATAGTTTGAAATAGCATTGTTTGGTCTTTCGGGATCACTGATATCGGCCACGAAGGCATTGGCGGCATGAATGCCTGCCCGAGAGAATCTGTTCTCCAGATTGACCAGGATGCTTTTGCGTATATCGGAAACCGTTAGTTCTACTTTTCCCTTCAACAGATCGTACAGCAGGATCGACTTTCCTCCACTGGCCGCACAGCAATCCCAAGCCTGAACAGGTTGCGGCAATTCCGGAACCAGGGGCAATAAAAAATCGAGCACCCGTTGTGAGTGCAGGTCTTGCACCACCACTTCCTGATCCAGTGTCAGCAAGGCATCCAATTTTGAACCATTGGGTAAGGCCACCGTGGAAGTTCCGATTTCCCTGAAGGACAGATTGGAAGCTTGTAATTTTTTAATGACCTGATCATGATGACCCGGCCTGATCCGTAAATACAGTTCGGGTTGTTGTAAAAAAGAAGCTGCATAGGATGCTGCCGGAATGCCCTCGCTCAAATGATCTCCCCAGGGAAATATAGAAGCTATATCAAATGGAGGAACAACCAATTTGCATTTTTCGGCGGCAGGCAGTTGAATCTGTGCATTCCAGTCGGGCCGGTGAAATTGTAAAAAAGCACTATCCTGTTGTTCGCATAAAAAACATGCAAGGATCACCCGTTGAGCGGTATCCATATCCCGCAAGGCTTTCCCGAGCCGGTAATAATGATAGCAAAGGGTTGAAATTTGTTTGCGGTCGGTGGAACCATATTTTTTTTGTGCCGAAAAAAATTGTTTCAGGTGTACGGACAGCGGAAGGCTGCCGGTATACGACCCGATGATGTTCACGGATGTTTGCAAATATGATTGGTAACGCACGCTACAAAAATAAAGCCTGCAGGGTTAACAGCAGGTTTAATATTATGGGTGCCGAAAATGATTAGCCAGTTTATGCCATATTTTCAACTTTTCGATATGCTTCGACAGCTCATCGACATGCTGCGACAACTCTTCGACAACTCTTCGACAAGCTCAGAGTGACAAGCCCAGAGTGACAAGCCCAGAGTGACAAGCTCAGAGTGACAAGCTCAGAGTGACAAGAGCATGACAATATAATTACGTCAATTTAACAACAGAAATATGAATGGATTTTCAGATGAGGATCACAAATGATCAGAGTTCGAGCAATGATCTTACCGGGTCTTTTCCAAATAACATCAGGGCAGGATTTTCGAGTAATTCTTTTACCCGCACCAGGAATCCAACCGATTCCCTTCCATCGATGATGCGGTGATCATAACTGAGTGCCAGGTACATCATGGGCCTGATGACCACTTGACCATTGATGGCCATGGGCCTGTCTTGTATCTTATGCATACCCAGTATGGCAGATTGTGGAATATTGATGATGGGCGTACTCATCAGAGAACCAAATACCCCTCCATTGGTGATGGTAAAGGTTCCTCCTGCCATTTCTTCAATGGTGAGTTTATTGTCTCTTGCCTTGGCGGCAACTGCAGCCACTTGTAGTTCAATACCGGCCATACTCAAACTTTCTGCATTGCGAATGACCGGAACTACCAATCCGCGTGGAGCACTAACGGCAATGGATATGTCACAATAATCATGGTATTTGACCTGGTCGCCATCGAGGCTGGCATTCACGGAAGGCCATTCCAACAAAGCAAAACTGCAGGCCTTGGTGAAAAAGCTCATGAAGCCCAGGTTTACGGCATGGGCCTCCTTGAATTTGTCTTTATACTTCGTGCGTATCTCCATGATCGCGCTCATGTCTACCTCATTGAAAGTGGTAAGCATGGCGGTTGTGTTCTTGGATTCCACCAGTCTTCTGCTGAGGGTTTTCCGGAGCACGCTCATTTTTTCAGTCCTTTCATTTCTGCCGAACAAGGTTAATCCGGGTTGTGTACCAGGATGGTTCAGGGCATCCAGCACATCCTGTTTCATGATCTTTCCATTGGTTCCGCTGGGAGTGAGGGTGGAGATATCCAGTTTTTTTTCGGCGATGATGGCAGCTGCTACCGGACTGGCATGATGTTCGGATTGAACTGCAGTTGTTGGCTGAGCTGTTGATTTTGCTGTATTGGCTGTTGATTGAACAGGAATTGTTTCAGGTCTTTTGGCTTCTGTATCGATCCTGCAGATCAGGTCGCCGATGGCTAAACTATCCCCTTCCTTGGCGATCAGTTGAACCGCGCCAGCCTGTTCAGCATTCACTTCAAAGCTGGCTTTTTCGCTTTCCAGTTCAGCGATCACCTCATCTCTATCTACCCATTCTCCTTCTTTCCTGAGCCATTTTGCCAGGGTAACTTCCTGAATGCTTTCGCCCACAGAAGGGACCTTTATTTCAATTGCCATGCTGATGAATTATTTATTGAGCAAATTTCGGGGAAATAACAGGATAATTACAAATGAATTCATGCAACTGCTCCAAAGTTGGAACATTAAATTCAACCTGATAGAAAATCATTGAAATTGTGCAACCGGCAACTACGTGCCCAGATATGCTTTTAACAGTTTGCAGCGTGATGCTGTCCGCAATTTGGTGATGGCTTTATCCTTGATCTGTCGAACCCTTTCGCGGGTGAGGTTAAAATGTTCGCCGATATCTTCAAGGCTCAGCGCATGATCTACCCCGATCCCAAAGAAATAACGGATCACCTCCTTCTGCCTTTCTGTTAGGGTGCTCAGCGAGCGGTCGATCTCTGTTTTCAGTGATGCTATGAAGACCAGCTCATTATCTGTACTTACGGCATTATGATTTACCAGCACATCAATAAGGGTGCTGTCTTCCCCATCGGATAAAGGCTGGTCCATGCTTACATGCCTGGCTCCCACACCCAGTGTGGCGGCAATCTCTTCGGGATCCATATCCAGCAAGAAACCCAGTTCTTCCGGTGTTGGCTCCCGCTCAAATTCCTGTTCTAATTGAGAAAATGCTTTACTGATGCGATTGGTAAGCCCTACTTTATTCAGGGGCAGTCGAACGATCCTGGATTGTTCGGCCAAAGCTTGTAGAATACTTTGGCGGATCCACCATACTGCATAGGAGATAAATTTAAAACCACGGGTTTCATCAAAACGTTGAGCAGCCTTTATGAGTCCGAGATTTCCTTCATTGATTAAGTCGGGTAAGGTTAATCCCTGGTTCTGATATTGTTTGGCCACAGAAACAACAAAACGGAGATTGGCCTTGGTAAGTTTTTCTAAAGCGATTGCATCGCCTTGTTTGATGCGGATAGCGAGTTTTACTTCTTCTTCAGGACTGATCAATTCTACTTTTCCGATCTCTTGTAGATATTTTTCTAAACTCTGGCTTTCACGATTGGTGATAGACTTAGTGATCTTTAGCTGACGCATACTCATAAGCCTGCATTTTTAAGTTTCAGTAGTAAAAAAAACAGAATGGGTTAAATTCTTGTTAAAAAACATCTTATCCTTAAACGTAATTTATGTTATTTACTATATGAAGCCAAAATTTTCTTTCCTAAAATCCTCTATTCCAGCATGTTGAAAGTCGTTTTGTTTAATTTTTTAGCGCAAACATTTAACAAAAAAAATTAATTAAATACTTTGTTTCGTAGATTATTTTGGTATTATTGCAGCAATTAGTGGAATTACTAAAAAAAGATAATGAGTAAGAAAGTTTTGTACACATTGGAATACCCGGTTAGATGTTCGCCCGGCATTTTATACGATTTTTTACGAACCCCTGCTGGATTGCAGGAGTGGTTTGCTGATAAAGTTGATGAGAAGGATAATGTTTTCAGTTTTTCATGGAATGGCACCGACGAGAAAGCCGTATTACTGGAAAGCGAAGAAGATAAGTTTGTGAAGTTCCGCTGGAATTATCAAACCAAGGATGAATACTTTGAATTCAGGATCGATAAATCAGAAGTCACTAACCAAACCATCCTGATCGTAAAAGATTTTGCCGATAAGAAAGAGATCAAAGACCAGAGCCAGTTATGGGAATATCAGGTTAAGGATCTATTTCACCGCCTCGGTAGTTAATCCTGCAGCAGATCCATCATCATCAAAATATGTTGTGCCAATATACCTGGCATTTCATTGACATGCTGCAAAGGAAATTTTACAGCCAGTTTCATAAAATTTTGCTGAGCCAATATCGCGTTTATATCGGAAATTTTTAAAGCGGTGATCGCCTGATAATTTTCCGGTTCAAAATGATGTTGCCATGGATCTTCGTTTATGCATAGGCAGCACCCAAATTGTTCAGCCTTTTGGATATGCTTCATGATATTGGCTTCAAACTGCAGCTTGTAGATACCTGCCAGGTGCAGGGTACAACTATAAAAATTCCCCCACCAAAACATGGACCGGATGGCAAAGATATCGGCCTTGCCTAATCTCGCCGGATAATCGAGTATCACGTATGGTAGTCCGAGGTAATTTTCTCCTTTCGTTATTTTTGGACTAGCTTTCCTTATCTCTTCCGGTAAAACAACTGCCTTACTTAAGATCCTGTCTTGTACTGTTTCGGCAATATGGGAAAACATGTTCACTGTTTTATCCATAATACTACGTTTCGTTAAAATCCAGTCGCGGTTAGAAACCAGTTGCAGTTCATCCGCTGAAAGAGTTATTTTTGTATCTGATGACATTTGCCAAACTTACAAAATAAGACCAGTCTTCGTGATAAAGAAATTAGACAAACTCATTCTTAAATCTTTCCTCGGGCCATTTGTGGTCACGTTCTTTATCGCCTATTTTGTTTTGATGATGCAGAGCCTCTGGAAATATATTGATGACCTGGTGGGAAAGGGTCTCGATTTTGCTACCATCGGTTTATTTCTTTGGTATGTGAGTGCATCGCTGCTTACGCTGGCCATGCCTATTGCGATCCTCATCTCTTCCATCATGACCTTTGGCAACCTTGGGGAAAGTTTTGAGCTGGTGGCCATCAAATCATCCGGTATTTCCCTGCTACGATTCATGCGCCCGTTGATCGTTGTAGCCATTTTGCTGAGTGGTGTCACTTTCCTGTTTGCGAATTATGTGATCCCCTATGCCAACCTGAAATTTGTTACCCTATACAATGATATTTATTATAAAAAGCCCGCCTTTGATCTGAAAGAAGGTGTGTTCTTTACCCATATCCCCAGATATGCCATCAAAGTGCAGAAGAAAGATCCGGATGGCAAGACCATTCATAATGTACTCATATATGAACAGGACAATACCCTTCAAGACAATTGCATTGTGGCTGAAAAAGGGGTGATGAAAATTTCGGACGATAAGCGATTCCTTGAATTCAATCTGGAGAACGGTTATCGCTATCAGGAAAGAGGAAATTCACTGGACACGGCCACTGAGTTCATCCGGCTTGGATTTAGTTCTTTTAAAAAACTCTTCGACCTTAGTTCCCTGCAAAAACAAAACACCAACGACAGTATTTACCGTACTAATTATAAAATGTTGAGTGTAAAGCAACTCAACCATTCCATTGATTCGATCAAGAGGATAGACGACAGCTTGTCTAAAAAACTGAATCTGGAAATTGTTTCTTATATGCATCATTTCAATATTCCCGACAGTATCCGTAAAAAAGTTCCGGTGATGAGTAAAGCGCCACTCAAACTTGACCGGCTAATTCCTGATTCACTGCGGTTGAATGTATACAATGATGCCATCAGCATTGCCAGCAACCTTCGATTTAGTTTTCAAAATACCGGGACTGAAATAGACACCCATTTATACGATATCCGTTATCACAATATTGAATGGCATAGAAAATTCTCTTTGTCCATGGCTTGCCTTGTGCTTTTCTTTATCGGAGCACCGCTGGGTTCTATTATCCGCAAGGGTGGACTGGGCATGCCCTTGGTAGTGGCCATCATTTTCTTTTTGATTTTTCACTTGCTGAATATGTTTGGTGAAAAGTTTGTAAAGGAAGGATTGGCTTCCCCCCTAATTGGTATGTGGCTGGCGGTGATCGTATTGATCCCGGTGGGCATTTTTCTCACGTACAAGGCCATGCACGATTCCCAGCTTTTCAGCAAGGAATTTTATTACCGCTCTTTCAACAAAATTCGTTTGCTTTTGAGTACATTTAATAAGCCTAAGTCCACCAACGTTCCTGATTAAATAAAATATTATGACAGATTATTCATCACCCGGCCGGAGAAAATTTATTGCTAATTCGGTTAAGGGTAGTCTTGCCATAGGTATTGGCATGCACAGCAGTGGAAAATTATTACAATCTTTCCAACCCCTTCATCAAAAGCATGACATGCAAACGGGTTTCGATCAGCAGCCCCTGCCCTATGCTTATGATGCGCTGGAGAATATTATTGATGCCATGACGATGGAGATCCATTACAGCAAACATGCTGCTGCTTATTCTAAAAATCTGAAAGAGGCCGCACAGGCTGAATCGATTAATTTGAATACGCCGTTGGAAGCGGTGCTCGCAAATATTAGCCAGTACTCGGCCAAGGTTCGCAATAACGGAGGCGGTCATTATAATCATGAATTATTCTGGCAATGCATGCGGCCAAAAAAAGATGGCAATGCCCCATCGGGGAATTTACTATTGGCCATTGAAAAAAACTTTGGCTCCTTTGATGCGTTCAAAAAACAATTTGCCGACGCTGGTAAATCTCGCTTTGGAAGTGGCTGGGCCTGGCTCTATGCTGATCAGCAAAATATGCTGAAAATCGCCTCTACTGCCAATCAGGATAATCCTTTAATGAACCTTCCTGCTGCTCAACCCGGCAGTGATATCAAGGGCTTTCCACTATTGGCCTTAGATGTTTGGGAACATGCTTATTATTTAAAATATCAGAATAAACGCGCCGATTATATCGACAATTGGTGGAATGTAGTGAACTGGGATTATGTACAAATTCGCTTTGATAAATTGAAAGGCTGATCATTTATTTAAAAAATTAAAAGGCAATGAGAAAGTACATCCTTTACTTTTTTCTGGCCGGCAGTTTAGCCATGATTTTTGTGATGTCGAGATCAGGGGCTCCGCTCAAAACTGCTGGCACTCCGCATGGCATCATTGATCTTGAATTTGCCAATACCCCTGCAAAAATTGATACCGTTTTGAAGTACTGGGCTCCGCAGGCTTCCATGAACCCTACCCATACCGCAACAGAAAACACTTTTCTGGATTTTATCTTCATCTTTTTTTATGCCGGCTTTTTTTATTTGGCAGCAAAAAAAATTTCCCGTTCGTTTGCTGGCGCCTTCGGCAGGACCGGGAAGTTGATCGCGAAAGCAGCATTATTGGCCGGTTTTTTTGATGTGCTGGAAAATACAGGTATGTTGCTCACCCTTTCTCAACAAGGTTCTGCTACAATAGCCATGGCTACTTTTATTTGTTCTGTAATCAAATGGACATTGGTGGTCATAACCCTTGGCTATGTTTTAATGGGAGGCATTGGATCTATTAGGGCGAAGTTCAGCAAGTAGGATTGCGGTAAAATAGACTCAGCCTTTGCATAGAAGCTCCTGATACAGGAACAACCAATACAAAGGCTGATAAATTGACAAACAATCTGATGCAAATTTACTAGCATTAGATGCTTATAACCAAAAACTTTCCCTAATTTTTTGCAAAATTTTAATTGTCGTGTTCAAATGAAATTTGAACGACAAAAACAATTATATTGCTGCCCCGGCAGGATCATTATAATTGCCCGCAAAATTACTCGTTGCTGCAATAACCAAACAACGATCAGGTAAATTTAAATAGTAATATTACCTCGTATTTGATCAACTTGAAAAAATATAAATATGCAAGTCTGGAAAGATTATCAGGAAAAAAACAAAGACCGTTTCTTAAATGAATTACTTGAACTGTTGCGCATCCCAAGCATCAGTGCAAAAACGGAGCACAAACAAGATATGATCACTTGTGCTGAAGCAGTAAAAACCCGTTTGATAGAAGCGGGCGTCGACAAAGTAGAGATCTATCCTACCGAAGGACATCCTGTTGTGTATGCCGAAAAAATCATCGATCCTGCTAAGCCTACCGTGCTGGTGTATGGTCATTATGATGTACAACCTGCGGAACCACTTGAACTATGGAAAAGCGGTCCCTTTGACCCCGTGATCATTGACGGAAAGATTTTGCACGCGGCAGCTGCGACGATAAAGGCCAAATGTATATGCATGTGAAGGCTTTGGAAACCTTGATCCAAACCAATACGCTGGTCAACAATATCAAATTCTGTATTGAAGGAGAAGAAGAAGTAGGTTCGCCCAATCTGGGAAAATTTGTAGCCTCACATAAAGAATTGTTGAAAGCCGATTGTGTGCTCATCAGCGATAGCGCCATGATCAGTTTGGAAACGCCGAGTATTGATATTGGGGTACGCGGACTAAGTTATATAGAAGTAGAAGTGACCGGGCCCGATCGCGACCTGCACAGTGGTGTATATGGTGGTGCGGTGGCTAACCCCATTACCATATTGGCGAAAATGATCGCCAGCTGTCATGATGCCAACAACCATATCACCATCCCCGGATTTTATGATGATGTGCTGGAAGCCACTGAGGCAGAAAGAAAACTAATGTCACTGGCTCCCTACAATGAACAGGAATTTAAAGACGATCTGGGTGTGAAAGAAGTTTGGGGAGAAGCCGGTTATAGTACCAATGAAAGAACGGGTATCAGACCTACCATTGAGCTGAACGGCATCTGGGGTGGCTATCAGGGTGAGGGCGCGAAAACAGTATTGCCGTCAAAAGCCACGGCAAAGATCTCTGCAAGATTGGTACCCAACCAATCATCTAAAAAGATCACAGAGATGCTGCTCAATTATTTTACCAAGATCGCACCGCCCAATGTTACCGTACGCGCTTTTGAACACCATGGCGGCGAACCTTATATGACCCCTATTGATTGTACGGCTTATCTGGCTGCAGCAAAAGCCATGGAAACAACGTTCGGAAAAACACCGATTCCGGTTAGGGGCGGTGGAAGCATCCCCATCTGTGCCTTGTTTGAAAAAGAACTGGGCATTAAGATCGTATTCATGGGATTCGGGCTTGATAGCGATAACCTGCACAGTCCGAATGAAAAATTCAACCTGGCTAATTTCTATAAAGGAATTGAAACCATCCCTTATTTCCACCAGTATTTCACGGAAATGAGCAGTTGATAAACATAGTTCCTAAAAAAGATCCCGTTAACCTAGTTAACGGGATCTTTTTTTAAAGCATTTTGATGAGGTATCTGAATCAACAATAAATGATTGGTCATAGCGAATTCAACTTCAGCAAACATACTCATCCAATCATTTATCCAATCCAACTTCGTTTATCCGATACCGGTATTTTTAGAACTGAAAATAAATAAATGAGCTGCTGCTTTCCTGACTCCATACCAGCAACAGGATCAAAACGGCCCAGATCAATCCCAATAACCACCAAGGCATTTTAGCCGCCACGGTAAGCACACGGGTATTGCGCATCATCCAATGGAAAGCAACCAGCAATATAACGATCACGGAAACTTTGATGATGCTAAGTGTTGACAGCAATACCTGCCCATTGGGTATATGGGTGAACATGGCAGTCAGCATTTGCCAGGCCGAATGGAAATCCGGTGCCCTGAAAAATACCCAGGTTACATTGATAAAGAAGAATGTGACCATGGCCAGTAAAAAATTCCTGACGGTCTTGGTTTTTAATTCTCCCGGCAACACACCCAATACGCCGATCTCTGCTGATGAAACAGAGGTCATGGCTGCCTGTTTCAGGGTACTGAAATGTTGCACGATCTTTTCCATCCAGAGATAAAATCCATGGAGTGCACCCCATACTACGAAGGTCCAGTTGGCTCCATGCCACAACCCCCCGAGCAACATCGTGATCATAAGGTTGAAATATGTTCTGAATCTTCCGTTTCGGTTTCCGCCCAGTGGTATATATAAATAATCGCGTAGCCAGGCAGATAAAGTGATATGCCATCTGCGCCAGAAATCAGAAAATCCGATGGCGGCATAGGGATATAAAAAATTATCGGGCAATACAAAACCCAGACAGGAAGCTACCCCTATAGCACAGGTGGAATAACCGGCAAAGTCGAAAAATATTTGTCCGGAAAAAGCCAGTACACCCATCCAGGCATCCAGTGTATTCAGCGGTCCATGCGCATTGAATACCGTATCTGCAGGAGATGCGAGCATACTATCCGCCAATACTACTTTCATGAACAAACCCAGCGACAACAATAATAGCCCTTGCAATAATTGCTGCCGGGTAGCTGAACGAGCCGTTTCAAACTGTGGTACCAGTTGCGGTGGACGCACAATAGGACCAGCCACCAGATGGGGAAAGAAGGTAACGAATAAGGAAAAGTCGAGCAATTTTTTTACCGGCTCACTTTTACGTTTATACATATCTACTGTATAACATAATGTGGTGAATGTATAAAACGAAATACCCGCGGGCAAAATGATATTGGGTTTGGCCGGGTGAAAATCCATCCCAAAAAGATTGACCAACTGGGTGAAATTTTCGAGCAGAAATCCGCCATACTTAAAGAAGCAAAGCATGCCCAGGTTACCGATCAAACTTAACACCAATAGTACTTTGCGCTTATGTTTGTTCTCTTGTGTGTACAGTGCCCTACCCACAAAAAAATCGATCACCGTAGAAAGCCAAAGCAGCAGGATAAAGGGTGGGTTCCAGGCTGCATAAAATATATAACTGGCCAGTAGCAGGTTGATCTTTTTTACTTTCCACGAAAAGGGAAGGTTATGCAAGATCAGCATAACGATAAAAAAGGCAACAAAAGTTAATGAGTTAAAAACCATGATGATAGTAGGTTTAGTGTTGAATATTATTTTACCACTGCCGGCAGGTTACGGAATTTCCAACCCTTTTCCTGGGTTAGGATCCGGATGAATTCATTAGTGAATAAGATAGCATCCGGCTGACTCAAATGTGAATTTTCGGGACATTCAAAATGAGCGATGGCCGGATAATCTAAAAAATAGAGGCTTGGGCATTGCAGCTGCGAAACCAGTTTATCCCAGTACTTTTCTCTTGGATAACCCATTTTCTCTCCGAATAAAAATTCACCACTGGAAGGGGTACGTACAAATAATACCTGACCACCTCTGGCCTTTATTTTATCAACGGCTATTTTTACCACATTAAAAATCGAATCCAGTTTTGGTCCGGATACTGGCGGGTCTTTACTCATCTTGGCAAAAAAGGCCCAGATGCCTTTTACCTGATTTCGGGCAGCCGTATCCGTTACGAAATGATCGGTCATATATTCCTGGCGATTAAATCTTACCCTTCCGAATTCAACCGGAAAAATGGGCTCGCCAAATACTCCCGGCCGATCGTGCAGGTGCAGGTTACCCAGTTCGGCATTCATGGATAAGCGGTCTTTGTCTATAAATGCCAGTTGCGACTCCAACAAATGATTAAGTTGAAAACTGACCCGTTGAGCAGGAGTTCGGTCTTTATAATATTTAAGATTTTTAAGGGGTGTTTCCACATTATGCGGAGAAGTAGAAAAGAACAATACTTCGGTAACATCCACCACTAGTTTCCCTTTAAAATCCGGGTCAGCAGCGAGGTTTTCCAATATCGGTATGGGGTTGCTGCCCACGCAGGCTAACTGGATGGCATGATCGCCGGTAGCGCTTTCGAAGGTAGGGATATCAAGATCAAATTTGATCCGGGATGAACCGATAAAAACGGTAGACTGATCGGCCGGTTCATACACATCAGCCCGTTTATCCGCCCATAAAGCCGGATTATCGTCGTAACTGGTTTCAAAGCCTTTGCTGCGGACATAGCATTCCCAGCTGGTGAGGCTAACGATTACCAATACAAGCATGAGGATGCCTGCTTTTGAAAAAGGTGAATTAGTCATATGAATTAGTTTCGGTTGAAATGAGGATATCTGAGGAAGATAAAGTACTATCCCGGGGAGATTGAAGAAAACTGAAGATCCACAAACTCGTCCAATAGTTTTGTTCTGTCGGATTAAAGATAATTCTCATAAATAACATTTCATAATATTTTTTTTATATACACATGAAACACAATACCAGTCAGCGATATGCCTAAATATTCTTGCACTAGAGGAATAATTTAAGTATGTTTGATGCTGACTTATTTTTCAATTTCCAATAATTCCAAATTCATATGAAGCTTACCCGTCTGTTTTTTATTGTATTGTTTGTTTTTTGTTATGTTTCCTGCAAAAAAAATGAGGTTTCAGGTGGAGGCGGAGGAGGTGGAACAACCCAGAACCCTACACCCGCTACATTATCAATATCACCCAATGCTGCATTGGCAGGTGGAGCAAGCTTTACGTTGGTAGTGAATGGCAGCGGCTTTATCAATAGCTCTGTAATAAAATGGGATGGGAATATACTAACGACCACGTATGTAAGTACTACACAATTAACTGCTATTGTACCTGCTACTAATATTACCGCTGCGGGTACTGCAGCCATATCCGTTTTCACTGGCACGCCGGGAGGAGGAACCAGTAATACGGTTCCGTTTACCATCAGTACGGTGATCGTGATTAATCCGGCACCTGCATTAACCACGATTACTCCTACATCAGCTATTGCCGGTACAGCAGCATTCACGCTTACTGCCAACGGAACTAATTTTATCAATGGATCAACCATCAACTGGAACGGCACAACACTAGCGACTACTTTCATTAGTGCAACACAAATAACTGCAGTGGTGCCAGCTACGAATATCAGTGCAGCAGGTACTGCAAGCTTAACTGTTTTCACTCCATTGCCTGGAGGAGGAACCAGTGCTGCACAAACATTTAATATCAGTAACCCGGCACCGGTATTAACCAGTATCAGTCCGAGTTCAGCTACAGCAGGCAGTGCAGCCTTTACACTTACGGCAACGGGTACCGGATTCATGAACGGATCCAGTATTAAATGGAATGGCACAGCATTGGTAACCACCTATGTGAGTGCAACACAATTAACCGCACAGGTTCCAGCAGCCAATATCAGCACGGCCGGAACAGCCGCGGTCACTGTATTTACAGCAGTACCCGGTGGAGGTACCAGTGCTGCTCAAAATTTTACGATCACCAATAACAATCCTTTACCGGCATTAACTAGTATTAGTCCGAGTACAGCTACTGCTGGCGGCGCTACCTTTACACTAACGGCTACGGGTACTGGTTTTATCAACGGATCCAGTATAAAATGGAATGGTACAGCATTGGTAACCACCTATGTGAGTGCAACACAATTAACAGCCGCGGTACCTGCAACCAATATCAGTACAGCCGGTACAGCTGCGGTTACTGTTTTTTCAACTACTCCTGGCGGTGGTACTAGTAATGCAGTTACTTTCACTATATCAGCTGCCTCTACCACTAAAAAATTCCTTTTCGATGCAACACATGCGGAAACTGCAGGAAATGCCGATTGGGTAATTGATGAAGATGGCACACCGCAACGCTACCCCACTCCTGCACAGGCAACGGTAACCGGAACAACAGCCGAGACCTATTGGACCGGTGCGATTTCAAGTTGGGGTATTGCCCTGGCGAAACTGGGTCATACAGTAGAAACATTACCTTCCGGAACCGCGATCAGCTATGGAAATGCGGGCAATCCACAGGATCTTTCTAATTATGATGTATTTGTAGTGGATGAACCAAATAATGTTTTTACGGCAACAGAAAAAGCAGCCTTGATTCATTTTGTACAAAATGGTGGAGGCTTATTCATGGTTTCTGATCATACGGGTTCCGACAGAGATGCTGACGGATGGGACTCTCCGGCTATCTGGAATGACCTGATGACGAACAATACCGTACAAAATAATCCTTTTGGGTTCAGTATTGACCTGGCCAATTTTTCAGACATTACCAGCAATGTATTAACGGCCAGTGGAGGTAATACCATCCTGAATGGTACACAAGGAGCTGTTACTCAAATGGAATTCAATAATGGCACAACGGCTACATCAAATGTTGCGGTAAATCCGAATGTAAAAGGATTGATCTGGAAAACAGCTGCTACACAAAACAGTACAAATATCATGAGCTTGTCTTCAACCTTTGGAACAGGCCGTGTATTTTTTGTAGGCGATAGTTCACCCATTGATGATGGCACCGGCGGAGCGGGCAATACCTTATATGTTGGCTGGCCCAATTACAGCCATACCCAATTATTTATGAATGCCTCACTTTGGCTGGCCAAATTGCAATAAGCTGTTGGTAGCCTGATGCACTTTATTAAAATTGAATCGTTGCATGATCTCCTGCATCATATTTAGGATGGCAGCGTGTTGAAGATCTCCGATAGAACCTTCATGCGTATGCGCTAAAGACTTATCCCAGGTGAAATTTCCGGCAGCTATATCTTCAGCCACTTTCTTGTAAGCATCACGGAAAGGCATACCAGCCAATACGAGTTCATTTACGGCTTCTACGCTAAAGGCATACAAATATTTCTTATCCTTCATGATCTCTTTTCCCACTTCAATATGGCTCAGCATTAGGGAAGCCATGTTGATACAATCTTTCATGGTGGCAAAAGCAGGGAACAAATGTTCTTTCAATAGTTGCAGATCGCGATGGTACCCACTGGGCAGGTTGGTGGTCATCATGCTGATCTC
>CAIRHQ010000202.1 GCA_903878475.1 uncultured Bacteroidota bacterium
AGCACTGATATTGATCGGGGTCATCCGAAAAGAATCGGACATGAAATTATAACTTCCGGTGATGCTGAACCCTTCTATAAGCGATACTTTTTTTATGGCTGCCTCACCGGTATCTTTTCGATTGCGCATCTTCATCTGCAAATTATTATCAATGCCGAAATTCAACCCACCGAATTTTCCTTCACCAAATCCGCCGAAAATACTTCCATCATACACCGAGAACCTGGCATTATTCTTATTGGTATCGATCTGGGTATTGTACCATGATTTTGAATTCATATCGGGTTTGTAATTCACCGATATGGAGGGCCTGATCTCATGCCGGATGGCTTGCACTGAACTTTTTTTACCAAATGTGAACATCCCGAATATCCGGGTACTCACCCCCATACCAAAGGTCATTTCTCTTGCAGCATAAAAACCTTTATTAATGGTAGTATCGATCTTCTTATCCGCACTATTCCAACTTCTGATGAATTTCTGCTGGTACCAGCGTTCCTGGTATCCTACACTGGGAGCAAACTGCAGGTGGCCGATCTCGGGTAATGATAAACTGATCGGCACGTTATGACTTGCACCCCACTGCATTTTATCGATCAGCTGCTTGAAAATATTTCCGGTTGTATCGTAAAAAGAAGTGAGGCTCTTGGCATTGGTGTTCAGGGCGATCCCGATATTTTCGTACCATTTATAGGCACCGATCACTTCCTTGCGGCGGAAAGGATACAGGGTATTCACATTGAAACTCACATCCGGTAAATTGATATTGATCAGTCGTTGCGCCGTATTCTGATTGTGATTGGCACTGACGGTAAGATTGAAGGGCTTGTCTTTCCATACCTTGGCATAGGTAATGGACGAGTTCAGTTGATTCTGAAAATTCCGTTGCGGACTATTGGGAACAGATGCATTGAATTTACTACTTCCCGCATTCACACTGGCATTGAAACTTACACCGGGCCTTGCTTTCGTATCTGATGAATGAGACCAACGGATATTAAAGGTTCTGGTGCCGGCTTTATCAATATCTCTAAAATGTTGAATATCCAGGGCTAAATTTCCCTGGTAATGATAGCGTTTATAATATCTGGGGCTAAGACTGGCTGTCCAACCCCCATACGAATACAAAGTACCACGCGCCACCACATCCCAGTTATCATTCAGGATCTTGTAATACCCCATGCCTTCTAATGCCAGTCCGAGTTGCTCATTGGCCGTAAAAGTAGGCGCAATAATACCCGAATGACGCCCTTGCTTTAATGGATAAATACCAAAGGGCATGTAAATGGGTATCGGCACTCCTTCCACCTCAGGATGAACGGGTCCGGTGATCGCCATTTTTTTATTGATGAATTTGATATGGGTGGAAACAAAGGAAAAATGCGGAGTATCAAGATTGCAGGTGGTAAATCTTCCCCGATAGGCGTAAAACACATTCTCATCAACCTTTTTTATTTTTTCTCCATACACGAACATCTCTCCCTGCTGTGTATAGGTACCCTTGGTAATTCCCTTCCTGGTATTCATATTGAACTTGATGGAATCACTTACTGTTTTAAAATCACCCTGGTTGAAAGCCGGGAAAGCAATCACTTTTCCGGTACTGTCCTTGATCAGATAGGCACTGACCTCATTGGTTCGTTGATCGAACTCAATATGCGGGGCCGACAGATCATTGTCGAGATACTGCACCCTTGATTTCTTCCCATACAGGATGATCTTTTTTCCGGGAATATCTAAGATCATCGAATCGTCGGCATGGTAAACAACCGGTGCATCCAAACTGTCTTTGGAGGTCTTAAAATGAAACGTATCGATCTTGGCTACTTTGAAACTATCGGCGACCCCTATTTGCTGACTGAGTTTTGGAAGCGTATCAATCACATGAGCCCGATCAATAATATTTTTTTGGGGAACTGTGTCAGAAGTTAAATAACTGTGAAAGTAGGCGGAATGAAAACCATAACCACTGGTATATAGCGTTATAGCCATCATCAGGCACACTGATGCCCATACTGTTATCCATTTTGCCTTACCTTTGTTCTGATCGTTCATACTGATGTATCGCAAAAATAACCATTTCATCCCGATAGCTATCGGGAGAATTTGTGAATGATTGTATAATTAATAACCCCCGTTAAATTTGTTCAACATGCTGAAGAAGAAAGTGCCATTATTACTATTAATTGCTGCATCACAACTGTTAATATTTGGCCATGTTTTTTCTCAGTCGCCCAAAAAATTAAAAACCATCATTGTAGATGCCGGTCATGGTGGAACCGATGCCGGTGCTGTTGGTCAGTATGAAAATTCACTTCGTTCGAAGGAAAAAGACATCACGTTGGCCATTTCGCAAAAATTAGTGGCCCAGTTACAGAAAGATCTTCCGGGTGTTAAAACCATACCTACCCGAACCACCGATATTTATCAGGATCCCAGAGAAAAAGCAAAAATTGCAAACGAAGCTGGTGGACAACTCTTTATTTGTATCCATGCCGATTCTGGTCCGCTAAAGCAAGGAAGAAGGCAAATTGGCACGCATACGGTTACCCGCTATAAGGTTTCATTTAAAGGCCGGGGTAAGCGCAAAAAAAGAATTTCAACCCCTTATCAATCAGTTGAACCGCTTTATGAATATTTCAAGTATCCTTTGGCCATCAATGGCACCAGTGTGTGGATATTTGCGGCGCATAAAACCAGTGATAAATTGAAGGCGATCACCAATGGCGGAGAGAGTTTTGATATTGAAACCGATGGACTGGACAGCACCTACAACAATTTTAATTTTCAGAGCGGTGTTGGTGCTACAGTAGCCAATATTTATATGAAACGCTATCAGGAAAAAAGCGATATGCTGGCCGTATTGGTGAACGATGATATAGAAACCACCGGAAGAAAATCACTGGGCGTGAACCAGCGACAAAAAGGGATCTGGGTGTTGCAGGCTACCAATATGCCCGCCATCTTGGTGGAGACCGGTTTCATCAATAACCCCGAGGATGAAGTGTACCTGAATAGCGAAGCCGGTCAGCAGGAACTGGCCGAAGCCATTTCAAAAGCGGTGGTGAATTATAAATATCAAATTGAAAACCCCAATACAGTTTCGGTACAGGATCCAAACCCCGTGATCACAGCTTCAAATGCCCCTAGCACTATAACTACTCCGGCTTTTGAAACAAGGGTCACAAAAGAAGAAAAACTGATCCAGGTAACCAATAACCGAATAAAGGTAGATTTGTATGATGATGGTGATGTTGATAATGATATCGTTTCTGTTTTTTTCAACAAAACTTCGTTAGTTGATAAAAAAGCACTTAGCGATAAAGCATATACCTTTATGCTGGATCTAACCCCCGGCAAGAACAATGAATTGCTGATGTTCGCAGAGAATTTAGGGAATATACCTCCAAACACTGCCCTGATGGTGATCACGGATGGTTCAAAGCGATATGAAGTAAGGCTGGCGGCAGATCTTAAAAATAATGCTTCGGTAAGATTTGAATTAAGAAAATAATAATAAATTTACCATCGATTTGATCCGCATCAATATTGTTACCAATTGGGTAAAAAAATTTGCCAACACTAATGAAAATCTCTAACGAAACTAAAGTAGGTACCATCACAGCATTGGCCATAACCTTGCTGATCCTGGGCTTTAATTTTTTAAAAGGCAAAACCCTTTTTGCCACCAGCCATACCCTTTTTGCTAAATATACCAATGTGCAGGGACTGGCCAATTCTAACCCTGTCATGATCAATGGACTTCAGGTAGGAACCGTGTACAGCATTACCACGGATAAGAATATGAAAGTGATCTTGGTCAATATGAATATTACCAAGGATGTGAATATTCCACTGAATTCAGTGGCCTATATCAAGCCCAATCCACTCGGTACTACCAACATTGAGATCAAGTTGGGTGATGCTGACAAGTATATTGCTAAAAATGACACTATTCAGACTGAAGCTTCGGCAGGCATTTTCACAGAAGCGATGCGCAGAATAGACCCGATCATCGATCAGGTGGTGAACACCATAAAATCGATCGACACGGTGATGCAAAACATAAGCCATGTGATCGATCCTAATGCGAAGAACAATATCCAGGCAACTCTTGCTAACCTGAACAAATTATCGGCTAACCTGATCACTTCATCAGCATCATTGCAAACTTTATTGAATACTGAAACCGGCTCCCTGTCAAAATCCTTGAACAATGTTACTGCCTTTACTGATAACCTGATGAAGAACAATGATAAGATCACACAAATGATCAGCAACCTGGATAAAACCAGTGGTAACCTTTCGAAACTGGACCTTGAAAAAACGTTGACCATTCTTAATGCTACCATCAACGACCTGAAATCAAGCATTGGCAAACTCAATAGTACGAATGGTACTGCTGGTCTGCTGCTGAATGACACCAAACTTTATAATAACCTGACGGCTACTGCCAATAAGGTTAACTTACTTATCGATGATCTGAAGACCAATCCCAAGCGATATATCTCGTTTTCTGTATTCGGGAAAAAATACAAGGGGGCCGAACTTACTATCCCTTTGCCTGATACGATCAACGCTCCTTACCTGAAGCAAAAATAATTTTACCATTATCTTATAAAAATAAATCACCAATTTGCAGGTTGAACAAAAACCCAGGATTTTGCGTATAAAAAATACCCTGCCTTTTTTATTGCTGTGTTTCTTATTTATTACCGGCTACCACAGTAATGCCCAGCAGATCATTGCGCCATCCAATCCCGGCGATACCATCCGCATCATCCAGATCGTTCAGGGAAAAAGTTTACGACAAATTAATCTGGATTCCGTTACAGTTCTGGAAACCATTGCCGGCAGCGTGATCATCAAGGAAGGACTCACCACTTTTCATTGCGATAGCGCCACCCTGAACAAGCGAACCAATATACTGGAAGCTTTCGGCAATATTCATATCAACGACAATGACAGTGTTCACACCTATGCCCAGTACCTAAAATATGTAGGCAGTGAGCGCATTGCATACCTGAAGAAAGATGTAAAGCTCACCGACAATAAAGGCGTTTTGCTCACCGATGAACTGGAATATAATCTACGTACCGGAATTGCTACTTATAAGAATGGTGGAAAGATCATCAACGGACAAACTGTGCTAACCAGCAAGGAAGCCGTGTATTATGCCAATACCAAGGATGTGTATTTTAAAAAGACCGTACACATGACCGATCCCGACCGGAATATCTGGGCGGATAGTTTATTATACAATGTGAATACCAATATCGCTACGTTCATCTCTCCTACGCATATTGAAGGCAAGGACGGAAGTGTTATCGATACCAAGAACGGAACCTATAATTTAAAAACAGGGGAAGCCCGGTTTTACGACCGAACCATGTTCAAAGACAGTACGCATTCCGTCATTGGAGATAATCTGGCGTATGATAAACTGACAGGAATTCTGGAAGTGGAAGGGAATGGGAAATTTGTGGATAGTGTAAACAGGGTAATCGTTACAGGTAACCGGCTGTATGTAGATAGCAAGAAGAATTCATTCCTGGCCACCCGAAAACCCGTGATGATCCTCTACCGCGATGGAGACAGTACTTATATCGCCGGCGATACACTATTTTCCGGATTAAGGAAATACGATAGCCTGGAAAGGAAGATGATAACGAGTACGGATACACTCAAAAAAACAATTGCCATAAAAGCCAATGCCGATACTTCAGTGAGGTATTTTCTGGCCTTTCACCATGTAAGAATCTACAATGATTCTTTGCAGGCTGTTAGCGACAGTCTACACTACTCAACTGTCGACTCCACATTTAAATTATTTGGACAACCCATTGTATGGAATAATCAGTCGCAGATAACCGGCGACACCATGCACCTCTATACCGAAAACCAGAAAGCCAAGCGGATGTATGTTTTCAACAATTCAATCATCATCAGTAAAACCAGCGAATCCTTATTCAATCAGATCTCGGGCAGAACCCTCAATGGGTATTTCAAAGAAGGCAATATTGATTATGTTAGGGTGAAGGGCTCTCCAGCGGAAAGCATATTTTATCCGCAGGATGACGATAGCGCCTATGTGGGTATGAACCGGACCAGTGGCGACCTGATTGACATTTATTTTGTGAACAAGGAACTCAATAAAGTAAAATTTGTGAACAATATAGAAGGCACCATGTACCCCATGCGCCAGATCCCTGCCGATCAGCGTGAGCTGAAGAATTTCAAATGGCTTGATAACAGGCGGCCAAAAAACAAACTCGAATTATTTGAGTAGAAATTTGATGCAACAATTTTTCTCATCTTTCTTTTATTATTTTAAATATTTGGCATCATTTTCGATGATGCATGCATAAAAATATCAACCATGAAAAAATTAATTGTTTTGTCTGTGCTCTGTCTGTTGTTCTCACAATATTCCTCCGCTCAAAAATACCATACTGCTATTGGTGTAAGACTTGGGTCATCCGTTCCCGCCATTAAAAGCGGGGTTACCGTGAAACAGTTCATTGGCCATAATGCGCTGGAAGCGATCGTAAGTTTTGGCGATGGTGTTGCCTTATGCGGACTATTTGAGATCCATAAATCATTGGGAACACAAAATTTAAATTTCTTGATCGGATTTGGAGGATACACTGATTTTGCTGCTAAGCTTACCAGAAAAATGGGTGCGGCAGGAATCATCGGATTGGATTATAAAGTGCCGGCTATCCCTTTAAATCTTACACTAGATTGGAAACCTGAGTTGAACCTCGTGACCAAGGTTGGCTTCGAGCCTACTGGGCTTGGACTATCTGTCAGATATGCATTCTAAAAAAAAGAAGACAACATTAGTTGTCTTCTTTTTTATTTTCTATTGAATCAAATTAATTCTTAGTTTTTGATGTGGTGGCAGGTTTAATACCTGTTTTAACAGCCGTAGCTTTGTTTGCCTTGAAACGCATATCGGGTGTGCCATCTGCTTTTAATGGTTTTGTTGCGTTCTTGTTCACAGTATAACGCATATCAGGAGTTCCATCCGCTTTAACTGGGGTAGTTTGTTTAACCGTACTTACTTTCTCTGTTGTAACAGTAGGCCTTACTCCAGTTTTTGAAGGTTTTGTCTGGGCATGGCTGATGCCGGCAAAACCCAACATAACAATGGCGATCATGATTAGTTTCTTCATATAATTTGTTTTTGATGTGAATGATAAAAATATATGCTTATTCAGTTTTCACATGTTATCGGATGGTTAAAATAGAATTCACGAATAAGCAAAATAAACTGCAGACCAACTATTTTAATTTTTCAAGGGCGATACGAATTTTTTCAAACCCACGTTCAATATTCTCCATGCTATTGGCAAAGGAGATCCTGATACAATTAGGAGCGCCAAAAGCCCTACCGGTAACTGTAGATACATTTGCATGATTCAAAAAATACATACAAAGGTCGTCGGCATCGTTGATGATATTCTCTCCATCCGACTTACCAAAATACTGATCTACTTCCGGAAAAACATAAAATGCGCCTTTGGGTTCACTGCATTTGATCATTGGTATGGCTTGAACCAATTCCATTACCCTGGTGCGGCGTTTGGTAAATTCATGCAGCATATTCCTAGTGGGGGTCATATCGCCGGTTAATGCGGTGATAGCAGCTCTTTGAGCGATGGAATTGGCACCACTGGTGAATTGACCCTGCAATTTTTCGCAGGCCTTAGCAATTTCTACTGGGGCCGCGATATATCCCAATCGCCAGCCTGTCATGGCAAATCCTTTACTGAGCCCGTTTACAATGATGACACGATCTTTCACCAATTCAAACTGCGCAATAGAATGATGTGCTCCTACAAAATTGATATACTCATAGATCTCATCACTCATGATGAACACCTGAGGATATTTAATGAATACTGCTACCAGTGCAGCCAACTCTTCGGCACTATATACTGCCCCGCTTGGATTACAGGGTGAAGAGAACATAAATAATCTTGTTCGCTCATTGATGGCCGCTTCCAGTTGTGCGGGCGTTATTTTATAATCATTTTCAATGGCCGTTTCAACCAAGTGCACCTTCCCTCCTGCCAATTTTACGATCTCAGAATATGTAACCCAATATGGTGTAGGAATGATGACCTCATCACCAGCATCTACAATGCTCAGCACGGTGTTGGCAATACTATGTTTGGCCCCTGTACTCACCACGATCTGTTCCGGCGTATAATCAAGACCGTTATCCCGTTTTAATTTAAGACAAACAGCCTGGCGCAGATCAAGATAACCCGATACCGGAGTATAATGGCTATAGTTGGCATCAATAGCAGCTTTTGCCGCCAGTTTGATATGGTCGGGCGTGTCGAAATCAGGTTCGCCCAGACTCAAATCGGTGATATCAATTCCTTTCGCCCTGAGTTCTCGCCCAAGTTTGGCCATTTTAAGCGTTTCGGGTTCATTAAATCTCGATAATAAGGAGGAAAGTTGCATCAAACTGAATTTAGTAATAGAAACAAAAATAACTATTTATCGTACTTGAAAATTAATCCCGAAAGATCAGGTGAAAATTGCCTTTTCCTTGTCAATTCATAATCATAGATCAACTGACCCAAATGTTTCATGAATGGAAGGCCAATGCTGTCATAATCGTATTTGTCGTCATTCAATATCCCGTCGGCATTACAATACACAACAGCCGACAAAAGAAATTCTACCTGGTGCTCATAATCTACGATATAGGACACATCGAGCATATGCCCATAGGCATCCCCCTCCTTATTAAAAATCCTGATATTTTTGGGAAGCTTTCCCTTGTCGGCCCCAAACAATAAAAATTTGCCATAAGCTGGCCAATAGGCAGAATCATCCCCGTAAGCAGGATAAACACTCTCTGTAGGATACTGGCTCATGTATTTGAAAACAAATTGCTTATCCTCTTCTGTTATATTAAATGTTTTATTCTTTCCCACTGTATTTGGAAAGAACAATCCTGCCAGGATCTGGTGCAGGTCTTCCAGGCTGATCCGATTTTTGCGGGAAAAATCCATCGGCTTTTCAATGAGTTGTTGATTAGCATAATAGGCATTCCCCAATTGTTCCTTACGCGGTTGATATTCCTTGGTATTGTTCTGTACGGCCTGTTCATAAAGCAGTTTGCCATCTTTGCCGAAGAACTTTATGGCATTGGTCTTCCTATTTAGCTTGTCGGATAATGAAAGGTTTAGCCGGTGCAGTATCTGTACATCTTTATATCCCATCCGATGCAGTTGCTCGTTGATATAATCCTGCCCCAGGAATTCATATAACCGGTTATAGGCATCATTGTCGCTCACCATCAGGATCTTCTCGATATAATGTTCAATGGTTGGCCTTCCATCAATGGCTGTAGGGTCGTTATAAACACCCGATTGTATTCCGGGCAGATCTTCTGTGGTCATGGTAGAATTTCTGTTCACGCCCCATTTTTTCAATTCATTTAATTTTTGCAAGGCAAGCAATACGATCGGAAGTTTGACAGTGGATGCGGGGTAAAAATAACGGGTAGGATCAGTATTGAAATTATATGTCTTAAAACTAGCCTCCCCTTTTTTATCACGATTTATCTGGGTGTATAGGATCTGTACATTCCAGGCCGTTCGGTTGCTGAGTATTTTCTCAAAATACCCGGGATTACGGCTCATCAACCCTTCCAGAAACTGGTCATTTGAATTGAGGGTAGCAGATTGGCCTTGAATTTTACCCCGATTTGGCATTTTTCCGGTATGTTTTGCGCTGTTGCAGGAGATCAAAATACCCATTCCGGCAACAATATTAATAATTCGACCGTATTTTATAAACATAGCATTGATTTACAGTGCAAAATGAATAAAAATCTAAAATGAACAGGCTATTAGAGGCAATCGGTTTTTCCCCTATCTTTGCACACTTATAAAATTTCAACAAAGTAGCTATTAAAAGTTTATTATTATGAAACTGAAAGGTTTAGTTTGGTTTTTTGCGATTGCCTTGATGCTTATCTCTATTTGGGAATTATCTTATACCTGGGTAGTACGTAATTATGAGTCAACCGTTAAAGCAAAAGCAGAGAAAATTGTAAAAGTTTCTACACCTGAGCTGAAAAAGGAAAGTGAAGAATACAATACAGCCGTTAAGGTAAGGATGCAGCGTATTCTCGACAGCACAAAAGATCAGAGTATCTATCCCATCATCGGGACCTCTTATCAGAAATGCAAAGAGAATGAATTGAATCTTGGTTTGGATCTGCAAGGAGGTATCAGTGTTACTCTGGATGTAAATCTGGAAGGGTTATTGAAATCTTTGAGCAATAATTCAAAGGATACTGTTTTATTGAAAGCAATTCAAACCGCTACTGCTGAAAAAGCTAACAGCGATGCTGACTATATCACTTTATTCAGGGATGCCTTCATTCAACAAAATGGTGCGGGTAAATTAAAAGACCTG
Organism: uncultured Bacteroidota bacterium; assembly: GCA_903878475.1. Lineage (GTDB taxonomy): Bacteria > Bacteroidota > Bacteroidia > Chitinophagales > Chitinophagaceae > Ferruginibacter. The sequence goes on from CAIRHQ010000202.1 coordinate 10,450, forward strand.
TTTGCCGGAGCCGGAAAGGATGTAAAAGTAAATGATGATGATGCTACAGTAATCAGCAAGATCCGGGTTACAGCCGGCGGTGCTATCAAAGAGACCTATAAAATTCTGGTTAGGCGTATCGATAAATTTGGTGTAGCCCAGCCCAATATTAATTTTGATGAGAACAAAGGCATTATCAATGTGGAGCTCGCAGGAGTAACTGATATTGACCGGGTACGTAAATTATTACAAGCTTCTGCCCACCTACAGTTCTGGGAAGTATACCGCATAGATGAAATTGCCGGTGCTTTGAAAGTTGCTGATGAGAACCTCCATAATTATTTGAATGGTGTAGTAGATACAGCAGCAGTAAAAGATACTACCAAAGCAAAACAGAATTTGAACCCATTCTTCCGGGTGATCAATCCTATTGATGTTCAAACCGATAAAACGGGTAAACAATATTTCAATTCTGCTATTGGAAGGGTTGCGTTGAAAGACACAGCAGTGTTTGCAGAATACCTGAACTCTGAAGCGGTTAAATCGGCTATACCTGCTGATTGCAAATTCTTATATGGTATTGAAGAAAAATCGGATAAGGGTGATATTCGTTTCTATCCTTTATACGCGATTAAAACGATGCCGGGCAGTGATAAAGCACCATTGGAAGGTGAAGGTGTTGAAGAAGCCAGCCAGTCGTACGACGAAAGCGGACGCCCTTGTATCAAAATGCAAATGACGAATACCGGAACCAAGACCTGGGGAAGGCTTACTACCAAAAATACCAACAGACCAATTGCTATCGCTTTGGATGATGTTGTTTATTCGGCTCCCAATGTTTCTGGTCCAATTGAAGGTGGAAATTCTGAGATCACCGGAAACTTCACAGTAGATGAAGCACAGGATCTGGCCAATATCTTAAAATCTGGTAAACTGGATGCTCCTGCCAAGATCGTAGCACAGCAAGTTGTTGGTCCAACCCTGGGTAAAGAAGCCGTAAACGGTGGTGGACGTGCATTTCTTATTGCTTTTGTAATGATCTTTGTATTGATGCTGGTGTATTACAACAGCGGCGGCTGGGTAGCCAATATTGCACTGATCCTGAACTTACTGTTTACCATTGGCGTATTAACCGCAATGAGTTTCACCCTTACCGCAGCAGGTATTGCCGGTTTGGTGTTAACGATCGGTATGGCGGTGGATACTAACGTAATTATATTTGAAAGGATCAAGGAAGAACTCACCAAGGGAAAATCTTACCAGTTAGCCGTAAACGACGGTTATAAGCGTTCACTCGCCCCTGTTATTGATGCCCACGTTACTTCATTGCTCACAGCCATCATCCTGGCTTATTTCGGATTGGGTCCTGTATTAGGCTTCGCCACCACACAGATCATCGGTATCTTATTATCATTGTTCTGCGGTATCCTGGTTTCAAGACTGATCACTGATTTCTGGACTAACAAAAAAAGACACTTTAATTATTTCACTGCCATTTCCAGAAGGATCTTTAAGCATGCCAGCTTTAAATTCATTGAGTACAGGAAAGTGGCCTATATGATTTCTACCTTCGTATTACTGGCCGGTGTGGCTTCCTTCTTTAATGGATTTCATGAAGGTGTGGAATTCAAGGGTGGTCGCAGTTATACTGTTCAGTTTGACCGTGTGGTTAAAAATTCAGATGTACAAGACGAATTAAGAACTGCTTTTGAAGGAGATTTTCCGGTTATTAAAACCATTGGCGACAGCAAACACCTGAACATTACTACTTCTTATAAAAAAGGCGATAACAATGCTGATAGTGCTGTTAAGATCAAATTATATGAAGGATTAAAGAAAGTATTGCCAGCTGAGCTTACCTATTCACAATTTGCAAAGAATAATATCCAAAGCTATACCACTATTCTTCCAAGTATTTCGGATGATCTGAAAAGGGGTGCGGTAAAAGCTACCATCTTCGCCATGCTGATCATCTTCCTGTATATCTTCATTCGTTTCCGCGACTGGAGGTATTCACTGGGAACCATTCTTACCTTGTTGCATGACGTATTGGTAACGCTTGCGGTATTCTCATTCCTGAAGAATATTGTACCATTCCCGCTTGAAATTGATCAGCACTTTATTGCTGCGGTATTGACCGTGATCGGTTTCTCGATGAATGATACGGTAATTGTATTTGACAGAATCAGGGAATACAGCAGGGATATGAAAGGTGCTACAAAAACCACCATCATCAACCGTGCGATCAATGACACACTGAGTCGTACCATCATGACATCATTAACGGTGTTCCTGACCCTGTTGATCTTATTCATATTCGGTGGTGAAGTTACCCGTGGATTTGCATTTGCCATGTTGATCGGTGTGATCACAGGTACTTATTCATCCATATTTGTGGGAGCCCCTATCCTGGTTGATTTTGCAAAAGATAAACCATTGGGTATCGCTGATACAAAAGTTGAGAAGAAATAATCTTTATCAATCGTATATAAAAAATCCCCCGTCAAATGACAGGGGATTTTTTTATTTCTAATCTTTTTTTAAATAATAATTAAACGGCAAAACTGGTTCCACAACCACAGGTAGAACTGGCATTGGGATTTTTAAAAGTAAATCCACGTGAATTCAATCCTCCCTGCCAATCAACCTCCATACCCATCAGATAGATACCATGTGCCTTCTCCATGATACAGGAAATACCGTCAATGGTAAAATGCTCATCCTTTTCGGTCTTTTGATCAAACTCAAGCACATAGGTCATGCCTGTACATCCACCTCCTTTAACCCCTACCCGAAGAAATTGTGTAGTATCAAAGCCGGGCTCTTGCAGTAAACGCCTGATCTCTTCAATGGCCGCTGTTGTAAGTGAAACCGGATTGGCAGTAATTGTTTCCATATCAAATATTTTATACAAAATTAGTCAAAATTAGCATCCCTGATTTACGAATTGCGATTTTAGCATAGCCGAACTAAGCCAGTTTACAAAGCCAACATCCCTTTAAAACCTTAATTTTGTCAAAATAATTTTTTATGCATTTATCTGAAGACCTGGTTCAGAATATCATTTTAGGTGCCATTTTCATGTTTTTCATTTCCATTGCCTGGCTGCTTGCCGAATTTAAAGGCATGAAAGATGAAATGAAGGAGCGTTTTGGAATTAATAATGAAACACTGAAACTAAGGCTGCAGGCTTATGAGCGGCTTACCTTATTTGCCGAAAGAAGTTCGCTTAAGAATCTGGTATCAAGAACAGTCTCTGGCGGTATGACGGTGGTGGATCTTCAATTGGCATTATTGGAAACCATCCGAACTGAATACGAATACAATGTCAGTCAGCAAATTTATTTGAGTCCCGAAATGTGGAAAGCCATTGGCAATTTAAAAGAACAAAATATCTTCATTATAAATCAACTGGCCGCTACCCTACCGACTCAGGGATTGGCCATAGAGCTCAGCAAGCGAATTTTAGAATATGTAGCTTCTACTAATTCCGAATTAAATACGGTGGTGTTAAGTGCTTTGCAGTTTGAAGCAAAAAAATTATTGTAGCCGGTATTGAATCATCAACCTTTCAATGATTGCTCATGTCTGACAAAAAAATAATATTCACGGATTCAGGTATAGAAATTGCGCCTGTATACACAGCCCCTTCCGGAGCGGGAGAATTACCGGGCTCATTCCCCTTTACACGGGGGGTGCAGGCTGATATGTACAGGGGGAAACTTTGGACCATGCGTCAGTATGCCGGATTTTCTACAGCCGCCGCCAGTAACGAACGTTATCATTTTTTACTCAGTCAGGGTGTAAATGGATTAAGTGTTGCTTTTGACCTGCCAACGCAGATCGGGTACGACAGTGACCACGCGCTTGCCGACGGAGAAGTTGGTAAAGTTGGAGTGGCTATTGATAGTCTGGAGGACATGGAAATATTGTTTGATAATATTGAACTGAATAAGGTTTCCAGTTCCATGACGATCAATGCTACCGGATTTATCTTGCTGGCTTTGTATGTAGCCCTGGCAAAAAAACAGGGTGCTGATCTGAAAGAGATCACCGGAACCATTCAAAATGATATTTTAAAGGAGTATGCCGCAAGGGGTACCTATATATACCCACCGAAGCCATCTATGCGCATCATCACCGATATTTTTGAGTGGTGTGCAGCAGAACTACCCAAATGGAATACCATTTCTATTTCGGGATACCATATTCGCGAAGCCGGAAGTACTGCTGTACAGGAAATTGCATTTACCCTTAGTAACGGAAAGGCATATGTGAAAGCTGCATTGGAAAAAGGGCTCGACATCAATGTATTTGGGAAAAGGCTCTCCTTCTTTTTCAATGCCCACAATAATCTTTTTGAAGAAGTAGCAAAATTCAGGGCGGCCAGAAAGATCTGGGCCAATATGATGAAGTCAATGGGCGCTACCGATCCCAGGGCAATGATGCTCAGGTTTCATACCCAAACCGGAGGAAGTACTTTAACCGCTCAACAACCCTTCAACAATATCAGTAGGGTAACCATTCAAAGTATGGCTGCCGTATTGGGTGGTACACAATCCTTGCATACCAATGGATATGATGAAGCCTTGAGTTTGCCCACAGAAGCCGCAGCCGGAATTGCCTTGCGCACTCAACAGATCATTGCATTTGAAAGCGGCATAACTGATACGGTTGACCCCCTGGCCGGAAGTTATTTTATAGAATCACTTACCGGGGAAGTAGAAAAAGCTGCCCTGGAATTAATTGAGAAAATAGATGCCATGGGCGGTAGTGTGGCGGCCATTGAACAAGGATTTATGCAGGAGGAAATTGCGAAAAGTGCATACTTATATCAGCAGCAAATTGAAAATGGGCAAAAAACCATTGTGGGAGTTAACAAATTCACCAATGATGAAAAGAATAGGATCCCTGTTTTCAAAATAGATGAAGGCATTCAAAAGGAGCAAACAGACAAACTAAAAAGATTACGCGAAACAAGAAACAATGAAGCCTGTAATGCTGCTTTAGAAAAAATTAAACAGCACGCCATCAATGGGCAAAACCTGATGCCTGTGGTAATTGAAGCAGTAGAATGTTATTGTACCCTTGGTGAAATTTCTGATGAGCTCAGGAAAATATTCGGCGAGTATAGATAGCTCTCTTTTTTTTAAAATATTTGCAATTCTACTGTTCGCGTTTTTGAATTTTGCATATCAACGCTGACAAATATTTCTAATCCTTTTTTTGTTACATTGGGCATAAAATTGACCTAACATGAATTATAAAACCCCGCTCACCTTATTTTTCAGCAGTATACTCGCATTGGCCTGCGGAGCACAAAGCATTCAGTTGGAAATTGAGCAAAAAGCCTCCAAAATACAGTCCAGCCTGGTAGAATGGAGAAGGCATTTGCACCAGCATCCTGAATTGTCTAATCGTGAATATAACACAGCAGCCTATATTGTCAGTTACCTGAAACAACTGGGACTGGAAGTAAGCACAGGTATCGCCAATACTGGTGTAGTGGCCATTTTGAAAGGAAATAAACCTGGTCCGGTAATGGCCTTGCGTGCCGATATGGATGCCTTGCCGGTTAAAGAAAGGGTTAAGTTAGCCTACGCATCTGTCGATAGTGCTGAATATTTGGGCCAGCGGGTTCCCGTGATGCATGCCTGCGGCCATGATGCCCATGTGGCCATGTTGATGGGCACTGCAGCTGTATTATCCACCATGAAAAAAGATATTGCCGGAACCGTAAAATTCATTTTTCAACCCGCTGAAGAAGGCGCACCCGGAACTGAAGAAGGTGGTGCTTTGCTGATGGTAAAACAGGGGGTTATGGACAATCCGAAAGTGGATGTGGTTTTTGGTATGCATATAGAATCATGGTTCCCCGCCGGCGAGATCAGGTATAAACCCGGAGCATTTATGGCTTCAGCCGATTGGTTTTCCATCAAGGTTACCGGAAAATCAGCACACGGTGCTCAACCCTGGCAAAGCGTAGATCCGATCGTCATTTCTGCCCAGATCATTGAGGGCTTACAAAATATAATTAGCCGGCAAATGGATCTTACCAAGGCGCCGGTGGTGATCACGGTGGGAAAGATCCAGGGAGGCATCAGAAATAATATCATCCCCGAACAATGTGTATTGGATGGCACGATCAGGACCCTTGACAGTAAAATGCAGGAAGATGTTCATCAACGGATCAGACAAACCGCTGAAAAGATCGCAGAAGCCAGCAATGCAAAAGCTGAAGTAAGTTTCGATACCAGAACCCTGGTAACTTATAATAACCCGGAACTGGTTGCCATGATGATCCCTTCCTTGCAAAAAGCTGCGGGAACAAATAATGTAACGGCTACAGACTGGGTTACCGGAGGAGAAGATTTTAGTTATTATGGCACCAAGGCGCCTGCCTTCTTTTTTTATTTTGGAGGAATGCCCGCTGGTACCGAAACTAAAAATGCCCCTTCGCATCATACACCCGATTTTATGATCGATGACAGCAAATTATATGTTGGCGTAAAAACATTTTGCCAACTGATCATGGATTATCCGAATCTGATTAAAAAATAAAACGCTATAAAATAACAACACATGAAAAGTTTATTCGTGGTACTGGCTACCCTACTCTCTTGTACCGGATTTGCTCAAAACCGGATGAGCCCTGAATTATTGTGGAAACTGGGCCGGGTGTCCGGACTCGGTATTTCGGCCGACGGGAAATATCTGCTCTATGCTGTTTCTACACCCAATGCGGTAGAAAATAAATCCAGCAGAAAGACCTACGCCTTACCGTTAGATGGCGGAGATGCTGTATCCATCAGCAATGCAGACAGTATGCTGCACAATGACAAGATCTCTCCCGACGGAAAATACCGCATCAGTGATGCGCCGGTTAAACTTAAAAATGTTACTGGGGCCGACCAGTATCCCAATCTTGCAAAATCAAATGTTTACATCTACGACAACCTGAATTACCGGCATTGGGACACCTATGAAGACGGTCAGTTCGACCATGTGATGCTCACCCCCATCATGGAGGGTAAAGACGGCGCCCCCATCGACATCATGAAAGATGAGCCGTATGATTGTCCGCAAAAACCTTTTGGCGGCGACGAAGATTATGTGTGGAATCCGAATGGAAAGGAGATCGTGTACTGCACCAAAAAATTATACGGTACCGCCTATACGCTAAGTACCAACACCGATCTGTATTCCTATAATCTGGAAACCCGTAAAACAACCAATCTAACGGCCAGCATGCCGGGATATGATATTCAACCTTCGTTTAACCAGAAGGGTGAGTTGGCCTGGCTGAGCATGAAGCGCGCCGGATATGAGGCCGACAAACAGGACCTGATAGTATCCAATGGGCTCATCACCATGAACCTTACAGCCCAGCGCGATGATATACATGTGGAAGGATACCGCTGGAGTCAGGATGGGAAAAAATTATATTTCTGGGCACCCATCAATGGCACACTGCAATTGTTTGAAGTGACCTATCCGGGCCTGGCAAAAATGCTTCCCTTTATCCATCAGATTACCACCGGCGATTTTGATATCACAGGCATCGTTGGTCAACAGGGAAATTCA
>CAIRHQ010000203.1 GCA_903878475.1 uncultured Bacteroidota bacterium
CTGGATGCTGCATTGATCATCAATTTCAACTATTCTTCCAGTCGCCATGCAGTATATTATGATGCGTACTCCGGAAGTTATTATTATAGCGATGACAAGTTAAGGCAAACGATCTGGGGGCCAGGGTTACTGTTAAGGGCCTATCCTGTCAAGTTCTTATTTGTACAGGTACAGGGGGAAGAAAATTTTTCGAGTCAGAAACTGATACCGGCAGATGGCTCGCCTACACAGAAGGATAAATTTTCTGCTGCCAGTTGTTTGGTGGGCGCCGGATATTGCAATGGCAGGATGGGCCCTGGCAGCATGTTCTATTATGTATCGATCATGGCCGATGTGGCAAAGAACAGGAACTCGCCCTATGTAGAACAATTAGCGAATGGTAAAGTAAATGTATTGCCCATCATTAGAGCGGGTATTCAGGTGCCATTGTTCCAGGGGAAGGGTGCTTATTGATGATCGCCCAATAATTTATCCAGTTCATGGGTTCCACTAAGGATAATGATCTTATCTGCGATACGGTCGTACAGGAATTGTTCAGCCTCCAGTTGATGCATATGTGCGATCAGGTGATCATAAAATCCCGCTGTATTCAGGATGAATATTTTTTTATCGTGGATGCTGAGCTGATTCCAGGTCAGCATTTCAAATAATTCATCCAATGTGCCAAATCCACCGGGAAGGATGATGGCGGCATCACATCGTTCGTACATCATTCTTTTTCGCGTATGCATATTATCTACCACGATCAGTTCGGTAATGCCTGTATGGTGATGTTCCCATTCGGTGAGTACATGAGGGATGATTCCGATTACTTGCCCGTTCTTTTCCAGTGCTGCATTCGCCATGGCACCCATGATCCCAACATTTCCTCCACCATAAATAATGGAGATCTGGTGGTTGGCTAAAAAAAGGCCCAATTCCATAGCCTCAGCTTCAAAGAGGGGGTTGTTGCCGCTTTTTGAACCGCAAAAGACTGCCAGCGATGCTATTTTCATGATTGTGTCGGTTAATTAACCGCAAAGACACAAATTTTTTCTCTATTTTCAATCTTATTTTTAAGTAAATAGAACTCCATGTCGCCATTCATTCTGTTTTCCTTTGTAATCGGTTATTTTTTACTGTTGTTGCTGGTGGCTTATATCACTTCGCGCAATTCAAATAACGATTCATTTTTTATCGGTAACAGAAGCAGCAATTGGATGCTGGTGGCTTTTGGTATGATCGGCACCTCATTGAGCGGGGTTACTTTTGTGAGTGTACCCGGCACCGTAGGATCGGTGGGATTCCAGTATTTTCAGGTGGTGATCGGATATTTTCTGGGCTATCTGGTCATTGCTTTTGTGCTATTACCGATCTACTATCGGCTTAATCTTACTTCCATTTATTTATACCTGCAAAAACGTTTCGGTCCTGTATCCTATAAGACGGGGGCCATCTTTTTTATTGTATCGCGTGCCCTTGGCGCTACCGCCAGGATGTACTTGGTAGTGAATATCCTGCAGATATTTATTCTCAATCGTATGGGCGTTCCCTTCTGGTTAACAGCCTCGGTGATCTTGCTGCTGATCCTGCTCTATACTTTTGAAGGAGGAGTAAAAACGATCGTGTATACCGATACTTTGCAAACCACGTTCATGTTACTTGGTTTGGTGGTATGTGTGATCACCCTGATGAATAAGATGGACCTCAGTTTTGGGGCAGTGTTGAATACCCTGCAGGAGAATAAACTGGCCAAAATTTTCAATACCGATATCAACGCACCCGGTTTCTTTGTGAAACAAATATTAGGAGGTATGTTCATCACCATTGCCATGACAGGACTGGATCAGGAGATGATGCAAAAAAATATCAGTGTGCGTACCCTCAGGGATTCGCAAAAAAATATCCTCACCCTGAGTACGATATTATTGTTTGTCAATTTTCTCTTCTTATTCATGGGCGGGTTGCTCTATCTCTATGCGGCGCAAACTGGCGTAACGGTAAAAGGAGATGATCTTTTTCCAACAATAGCCTTGGGAGGTACACTTACCGTGGCTATTTCTGTGATCTTCATCATCGGACTCATATCCGCATTATTTCCCAGTGCCGATGGCGCCTTGACAGCATTGACATCTTCTTTCTGTATCGATATTTTGGGATTGAAGAAAAATGAATTGTTGTCGGAACAAAAGAAGCGAACCACCCGGCTTACGGTGCACCTGAGTTTTGCGGTGTTGTTCTTTTTGCTGGTGATGCTGTTCAAGTGGATCGACGATAAATCCATCATTGATGTGATTTTGAAAGTGGCGGGATATACCTATGGGCCTTTGCTGGGCTTATTTGCCTTTGGTATTTTAACGCATCGGAAATTGAACGATCGCTATGCACTGATCATTTGTTTATTGTCACCCTGCATTATATTTTTTATCGACCTGCTGAACAACCCTGAGTGGTTTGTAAAAAGATTTAATTTATCAGCAGATACTGCCCAGTCATTGTTGTCGGTTTCGGAAAAACTTTTTGGCGGGTTTAAGATCAGCATTGAGATCCTGATATTTAATGGACTCCTTACATTTTTAGGCTTGTTTATTATTTCAAAAAAGGATACGAAACGAGAACTGGTAAAGGAATAGCCTGAACCGGAACACGTGAAAAGACGTACCTTTGCCCCTTCAGCAATGGTCCATTTCTTAGCTAAGTATGCTGCGGAATGACAGGCTGTTTTCGAACCATTAAATATTAGTGTTTGATGACTGATTTGGTAAATCCAATGGCTGCTGAATATGCAGGTTTGCATACTTCTTCCTTAGATGAAGTGTTGACTAAACTTGAAGCCAATACGATAAATGCCCATCCTCATGCCCAGATGCTCAGCGGACCGGTGCAGGGAAAATTCCTGGAGATGATCAGCCGGATGATTCAACCGGAGCGGATCCTGGAAATAGGTACGTTCACCGGCTACAGTGCCTTATGTTTGTGTAAAGGGCTTGTGCCGGGGGGTGTTTTACATACCATTGAACTCAGGGAGGCAGATCGGGCAACGGCCATGGATTATTTTAAACAGGCTAATGTTGAAGCACAGATTCAAAGTCATGTTGGCGATGCGCTGGAGATCATCCCTGCCTTGTCTGAAACCTGGGACCTGGTGTTCCTCGATGCCGACAAAGTGAATTATATCAATTACTATGAAATGATTTTGCCATCCCTGCGCCAGGGAGGTTGGTTGCTGGCCGATAATGTATTGTTTCATGGGGAAGTGCTGAATGCACCTGTAACCGGTAAAAATGCTAAAGCCATGGAAGCATTCAATGCCCATGTTTTGGCCGATGAACGCGTAGAGCAGGTAATGTTAACCGTTAGAGATGGGCTTACCCTCATCCGGAAATTATGATCATCATGAGAATTTTAAATATAGGTATCATCATATTGTGCTTGCCTTTTTTCGGGAACGCGCAGCGGATCAGTCCTGAAGAATATATTGCACAGTATAAGGATATCGCCATCCGGGAAATGAAACGGATGGGCATACCGGCTTCCATTACACTCGCTCAGGGGTTGCTGGAAACAGAAAGCGGTAACAGTGAACTGGTGAAGAAATCGAATAATCATTTTGGGATCAAATGTAAGAGTACCTGGACCGGTCCTTCTGTGAAACACGATGATGACCTTAGTGGCGAATGTTTCAGGGCCTATAGTACTCCGGAGGAAAGTTTTCGTGATCATAGTAATTTTTTGCGCAGCAATGCCCGATATGCAGCCTTGTTCAAACTGGAGATCACCGATTACAAGGGTTGGGCTTATGGATTGAAACGGGCCGGCTATGCCACCAATCCTTATTATCCGCAAACACTGATCAAAAACGTTGAGCAATATAATTTGCAACAATATACCCTGCAGGCGCTCAATGAAATGGCAGGCATTGATTCAGCACATATAGGCAGTGATTCTCTCACGGCCCTGTCTGCATCAAAGGCCGATAGTATTTCAGCGGCTAAACTTGCCAGTCTCACTAAGATCGTGATGATCAATAATTCCAGATCGGTATGGGCTGCACAGGGGATCACGCTTCTTGCGGTGGCCAATGCCAATCATATCCCGTTGAATAAATTACTGGCCTTTAATGAATGGGTACAGGATGGCGTGATCACCTGTGATCAATATGTATTTCTGGAACCTAAATCCATGACCGGGCCCTTTGATTACTATACCATTGAACCGGGTGAAACCCTGCATGATGTGGCTCAGAAGACGGGAATGCAATTAAAATACCTGCTGAGCTACAATAATTTAACAACTAACGTCGTTGCTACACCGGGCACGGTACTGATGCTGAAACCCGGATTAAAGGTTCCGGTAATACAGCAAGAGGAACCGGTCCCGCTACTGACCCATATTGTGGCTCCCAAGGAAACCTTGTACACGATCGCCAAAAAATATAAGGTTACGGTACAACAGTTGAAGGACTGGAATAAATTGAACGGAGATGGCCTGAGGATCGGGCAGAAATTATATATCGGACCACAATAGCTAACCTGCCCATCGGTTAGTATTTCCGAAAGCGGCAACAAAAAAAACAATATGATCATTCAAGTTTTGGATAAAAAATTTCAACCTTTTCTTAGTGCTGCTGAGATTCAGGAAAAGGTCGATCTGCTGGCAAAAGAGATCAACCGGGATTATGCCGATAAACGCCCCTTATTTATTGCTATTTTGAATGGCTCATTCATGTTTGCGTCGGATCTGTTCAAAGCTTTGACCATTGAAGCCGAGATCTGTTTCATCAAACTGGCTTCGTATAAGGGTACCCGTTCTACTGGTAATGTGATCACTTCCATTGGGTTAGACCAGTCGATTAAAGGTAGGCATGTGATCATTGTAGAAGACATCGTAGATACTGGAAAAACCTTATCAGAGTTTTTGCCACAATTGCACGACCAACAACCGGACTCATTGAAAATTGCGGCCTTGTTGCATAAACCAGAAGCATTGGTACATCCACTTACAATTGACTATCTTGGGTTTACCGTACCCAATAAATTTTTAGTCGGATATGGATTGGATTACGACGGCTTGGGTCGTAACCTGAAGGAAATTTATCAGCTGGTGGTGGTATAATTGAGGCAGCGGTAAGGTAGAAAAATAGGTCTTGGAATTAGATATTATATTGTTTAATAAAGATTATATTTTTTTGAAATTACTTTTAGCCAATATTATGTTGCTGATACTTGCACCTGCTGCAAGTGCACAGTATTATATTCGGGGCGAAGTAAAAGATGAGAAGAATGAGGCCCTTCAGAATGTAAAGATCATTTTAAATTCTAATCACTTTCTTTATTACTCAGGTGCCGGTGGAGGTTTCGGTATCGCTTCTCCAAAATTGAATGATACACTCACCTTTAGTCTGGAAGGATATGAGCCCAAGGTGATCCCCATTAAAGCCGACCAATGGTTACAGGTTAATTTGCATGTGCTTCCTTCTAATGCCAACCGCAGCAGGCCTAGATTGATTTCGGTTACCAAGGACCTGAAACAAACTTCCAAATTTAGATGGTTCGTTAATGATGAAACTTATTTTCAACTGGTGGAGAATGAATTTGTAAATGCCCGTCAGTTTCCCAATACCGGATTTTCACTGAATATCAACAAAGCAGCTTATAGCAATGTGCGTAGATTCCTCAACTTGAATAGTACGGTTCCACCTGATGCAGTGCGTACAGAAGAGTTGATCAATTACTTTAATCTCCATTACCGTGAACCTGAAAAAATGGATGTGTTCAGGATCGAATCGCAGTTGAGTTCCTGCCCGTGGAACCCCGCAAAGCAATTATTGTATTTAAATATCAATGCCAAAAAATTGGACATGAGCAATATTGCTCCGGGCAATTTTGTATTCCTCATTGATGCTTCCGGCAGTATGGATATGCCCAATAAACTACCCTTGCTTAAAGCAGCATTTCAGTTATTTGTTCAAAATCTTCGCGCGGTTGATACGGTTTCTATTGTGACCTATGGAGGAACCATCGGCATTTGGTTACAACCCACCAGCGGTGCTGAAAAAGAAAAGATCATCAAGTCCATTGAAGAACTTACGGCAAGTGGTGACACCAATGGAGGTGCAGCTATTCTAACGGCCTATGAACTGGCACAGCATACTTATATCAAGGGAGGCAATAATCGCGTGATCCTGGCCACTGATGGAGATTTTAATGTGGGTATTGTTACCGAGAAGGCGCTTGATGATATGATCTCGAAAGCAAAGCAATCGGGTGTTTACCTCACTTGTTTAGGAGTGGGTACCGGAAATTACAAAGATTCTAAACTGGAAACCCTGGCCAAAAAGGGCAATGGCAATTATTCCTATCTGGATGATATTCATGAAGCTGAGAAAGTGCTGGTAAAAGAATTGACTCAAACATTCTATTCGGTGGCCGATGATGTGTTCATGAACCTGCAGTTTAATCCGGATAAGGTTAAAGAATATCGGTTGATCGGGTTTGATAATAAAAAAGATGCAGTGTCCGATAGTACCATCGAATTGGAGGGGGGTGATATGGGCAGTGGAAACAGTGAACTGGCTATTTTTGAAATTATGCCTGCCAGCGATACAGGGGGCAGATCAGTTACTGGAGCAGATATGTTGGCCGAGATCAGTATGCGTTATCGGTTGCACAATGATACCACACAAAAAAAACTGAGTTATCATTGTCCGGCTAATTTTATTCCGTTCGAACAATTGGACAAAGAATTACAATTTGCCGCTGCCGTGGCGATGTTTGGTTTGAAAGTGAGGCAATCGAAATTCATTGAAGGAACCGAATGGGAATCGCTGGAAGCCATTGCCCATTCTTCGTATGACCCTAACAGTTACCTCCAAACTGATTTTCTTCAGTTGGTGGAGAAGGCTAAAAAGATCTATTGCGCCAAGAAGAAAAAAAAGCTGAACTAGCTGAACATCTCCCTTACTTTCTCAAAGAATGATTTATCTCCCTTTTCGGGTTTGGGGGCAAAATTGGGCGACTCCTGTAATTTTTCCAGCATCTGCTTTTCTTCCGCACTGATGTGCTGGGGTGTCCAAACATTTACCTGGATCAGTTGATCGCCTTTTTCATAGCTGTTCACATGGGGGAATCCCTTTCCTTTAAGTCGGAATATTTTGCCGCTTTGTGTTCCTGGGGGTATTTTAATTTTAGCCCTGCCGTCGATGGTGGGTACTTCCACCTGAATGCCGAAAACTGCATCCGGGATCGAAATATGCAGGTCGAAGGCCACATTGAGGCCATCGCGGTGAAGCTGAGGATGTGCTTCTTCTTCAATCAGCACGATCAGGTCACCCGCTGCACCACCGCGTTCTCCTGCATTGCCCTTACCACTGAGGCTCAGTTGCATCCCTTCCTGCACACCAGCCGGAATATCGATGGTAACAGTATCTTCTCCATATACCCGGCCTTCACCCTTGCACGAACTGCATTTATGCGTGATCGTTGATCCTTCTCCATTGCAGGTAGGACAGGTGGTTACGGTTTGCATCTGACCTAAAAAGGTTTGCTGCACCCGGCGCACCTGGCCGCTACCATTACAGGAACTGCAGGTTTGTGTACTGTTCTTGTCTTTGGCACCATTGCCATTACAAGTACTGCAGGGAACATATTTTTTTACCTTGATGGTTTTGCTGGTGCCTTTGGCGATCTCCTCAAAATTAAGTTTCAGTTTTACCCGAAGGTTACTACCGCGTACACCGCGACTTCTTCCTCCACTGCTCCTGCGATTGCTTTGTCCGCCGCCGCCAAAGAAACTACCAAACGGACTACCATCTCCGAAAATATCACCAAACTGGCTGAAGATATCGTCCATATTCATTCCGCCACCATAACTACCACCGCCACCACGTCCGGGGCTAAACGCCTGATGACCAAAACGATCATACTGCGAACGTTTGTCGGTATCGCTTAAAATTTCATAGGCTTCTGCTGCTTCCTTGAATTTGTCTTCGGCAGATTTATCTCCCGGGTTGCGGTCGGGGTGAAACTGCATGGCCACTTTACGGTATGCTTTTTTTATCTCATCGGGCGAAGACGATTTTGTAACGCCTAATATTTCGTAAAAGTCTCTCTTCATGCAACAGTACCCCGAGGGGATTTAAATGATAAAATTTTATCGGTCTTGTTTCTTAAAAGCCAAAGCCAGCATTTGCTGGCAACAGGCATTGCGGCATTCACTCAGCATTATTTTCCCACCACTACTTTGGCAAAACGAATTAGTTTGTCGTTGAGGTAATACCCTTTTTCAATTTCATCTGCTACCTTACCCTTCAGTTCATCGGATGTATTGATCTCGGTAATGGCCTCATGTTTTTCTACATTAAAATCGGTATGCAGGCTTTCCATGGCTTTCAGTCCTCGGCCTTGTAAACTATTCCTCAATTTATTAAAAACCAGTAAAACACCTTCTTTATTCGCGGCCATATCGTCCGATTCCTGCAATTGTTTTTCAGCACGATCACAATCATCCAATACTTCCAGCATAGAAATGATCACATCTTTACCCGCGGTTTGGATCAATTCGAGCCTTTCTTTTGCATTACGTCTTTTGAAATTATCGAAATCGGCAAATAAGCGGAGGTATTTATCCTTTTGCTCCTCCAGTTCTGACTGCAGTTTTTCCATAGCATCCTCAGCCCCTTCATTGCTTAAATGGGCATTTCCGGGTATATCTGCATCCGAATTGATGTTTATTTCTGTGTTTTCGGGGGTGGTCACTTCTTTCTGCTTCATAATTTGATTTAAAAATGGTTGCGAAGGTACAATAGTCAAACATTTTGCCAAGCCTGTATTTGCGGTCAAATTGACAAATTAGCGGCGAATAACTGACCATTAAGTCCAAACTGTCTGACACCTATGCTACCTTTGCCCCATGAAAAGCATTTTTTTGAATAAAAAGGTCAGTCGCCGGGTAGAAAACGGCCACCCCTGGATCTTTGGTAATGAGGTGAATACGGGCAAAGCCTTGGACACAAATGCCAGTCCCGGCGAAATTGTAGATGTTTACACACACGACAAAAAATTTATCGGCAGGGGATATATCAATCCCAAGAGCCAGATCATGGTGCGTTTGCTTACCCGTGATAAAAATGAGGCCATCAATGACCAGTTTTTTTTGAATAGAATTAAACGGGCATGGGATTATCGGGTGCGATTAGGATATACCGAAAACTGCCGCTTGGTATTTGGCGAAGCGGATGAAATGCCTCAATTGATCATTGATAAATTCAATGATTATTTCGTGATTCAAACCCTGGCCCTCGGCATTGATATGTGGAAGCCTGCCATTGTTAAGGCCTTACAGGAATTATTTTCGCCCAAGGGCATCTACGAGCGTAATGATGTGCCTGTGCGGGAGTTGGAGGGGATGGAACAACATAAAGGATTTTTATCCGAGCCTTTCGATACCAATATCATCATCAAAGAAAATGGTGTTCAATATCATGTTGATATTGCCAATGGACAAAAGACGGGTTATTTCTTAGATCAGCAGGATAACCGCAAGGCCATTCAGCATATTGTAAAGGGGATGGATGTGCTTGGGGCTTTTTGTTATACGGGTTCATTTGAAATAGCGGCTGCTCATTATGGTGCTAAGTCGGTGAAGGGTCTGGATATTTCTGAAAAGGCGATCGAGATGTGCCGCCAGAATGCCCTGTTGAACGGGCTGGAAGGGATCTGTAGTTTTGATTGCATCAATGCTTTTGATATACTGAAAGAATGGACAAAGGAGGGAAAACAATGGGATGTGGTGATGCTTGACCCGCCGTCTTTTACCAAGAGCAGGAGCAGTATCGACAATGCAGTAGCCGGCTATAAGGAGATCAATCTGCGGGGAATTAAACTGGTAAAGCCGGGTGGATTTCTGGTGACCTCCAGTTGTACCAACCTGGTACCCCCTGAATTATTTCTGGATATCATACAAATGGCGGCCAATGATGCCAAGCGAAAAATAAGACAGGTGGTTTTTAATGCACAGTCGGGCGACCATCCCATTATCCGAAATCAAGAAAATACGCACTATCTTAAATTCCTGATCATACAGGTGATGTAGCAATAAAAAAAGTCTTACCAAACGGTAAGACTTTTATAAATGATTTGATCGGTTATTTATTTAACGACAATGAACCTGCCCGATTCAATGAATTTTCCTTTTCTATCCAGCAATTTGTAATAGTAGAATCCGCGGAAAAAATCATCCAGCGGTAAACTGATGCGTGGGGGAGTATTGGACAGCTCGTAAACTTTTTTGCCTATAAAACTGTATACCTGAAAAGTATAGGATTTATCATATCCGCTTTGGAAATCAAAATACATTACCGTAGTGGCAGGTATAGGATATGCTTTTATCAGTTTTGCTGCTGGTTCAACCGGTTTATTTTGAGCAAAAGAAGTAAAAGTAAGTCCTATAAAAAAACAGAATATGTAAACAATTTTTTTCAACACAGTAAAAATAGCAAAATCTTTTAAATAATCAATTTATTGAATTGCTTCAAAACATATACGCAATATACGAAATATCTTTTAAAAAGATCATTTAAGCCAGGGTAGCCAGCATTTCATTGATGGCTTCAAAATTGGGCATATCTCCTGCAGATTCCAATACTTCGGCATAGCGAAGGATCCCGGTCTTGTCAATGATAAAAGCAGAACGTTTGCTCACGCCTTTCATATCGAGTATCCAATCGGTATAGATGGCACCATACGCAGTAGAAACTTCTTTATTAAAATCGCTGAGCAGGGGGAAATTATAACCTTGTTCCTCACTGAATTTATTCTGGGTAAAAACAGAATCCACAGATATTCCCAGAACCTGTGCCTGCACATTGTTGTAGCGGCCAATATCATCACGGATGGCACATAACTCTTTTGTGCAAAGTCCGGAGAAGGATTGAGGGAAGAACAGCAATAAAACTGTTTTTCCGGTGAAATCACTAAGGTTTACTTTGTTTTTTTGGGTATCAAATAAACCGAATTGTGGGGCTAATTTTCCAATTTCAATTGACATAATTAAGTTGTTTTTTTTTGCAAAGATAGGTGTTGTGTAAAAATTGTTAACAGCAATTGGGTGTAAATGGTTTAATTAGCATAAAGTTATTTTAACCAAAAATCTGTTTTTATGAATAAGTACATTACTGAATTTATTGGAACAATGTTCCTAGTATTGGTGGTTGGCGTTGCCGCAATAGGTGGCACTGCTGGTCCTATGGCTCCTGTAGCCATCGGGGTGATCCTGATGGTAATGATCTATGCCGGCGGGCATATTTCAGGTGGGCATTATAATCCGGCTGTTACTTTGGCGGTATTGATCAGGGGTAAGATCAACACTGGGGATGCTATTACCTACTGGATTGCACAGGTAGGCGGTGCTTTAGCAGCCTGGGCGATCGTTAGTTTTGTATTTGAGATCGAAGGGGCCAATGTGAGTGCCATCAAATCGGTTAGCAAGGGCTTGGGTGCAGAGATCCTCGGTACTTTTGCATTGGCATATGTAGTGCTGAATGCAGCTACAGCAAAGGCCAATAACGGAAATAGCTTCTATGGCATGGCCATTGGGTTTACCGTAATGACCTGCGCATTTACCTTCGGCGGATTTTCAGGGGGCGCGTTTAATCCGGCTGTTGCACTGGGTGCTTGTTTGATGAAAGGGTTCATCTGGAGTGATCTTTGGATCTATATGGTGGGTTGTTTCGGAGGGGGTGCCCTGGCAGGATTCATCTTCAGGTTAAATAATCCTGACGATCTATAAATAGCATGATTGAACTATAAAAAGAGAGCCCCGCAGATGCGGGGCTTCTTGTTATCCAAACAATCCATAAAAACAAAAATCTTTGATTGTAAGCAGTTGACTTTTGTACTATAGACTGCAAAACAGAACCTTAAAATTTTGGGCACAGGGTTGATTCCATGCGGTTATTTCTATTTACATATTTCTGATAGGTTAGCGCCAGTTCAAATCCCCCCCTGCCTTTCGATCCTGCTGTGAGCTGGGAAAGGTTGGCATCATAGCTTGCCGAAATGGAAAGCGGCTTGATCTCGATCTTCACTACCGGTATTAATGCGTCTTTCCAGCGTATAAAAGCACCGGCATGCAACACATATTTAGGGTCATCCATATCATCCAGTTTCCAGGAATACAATGCTCCAGCGATCGCTTCTTTGAATGTTCCTTGTATGGAGTAATCGGCATGCAAGGTGAGATACGAATAACTGTTCACATTCATTTTGATACCGGTAGAGGCCACCCATTTGGGGATCATCTCATAATTTGGGTTACCATAAAATGAAATTTTTGGCGCTTTGTTGAAATGATGGTAGGCCAAACCGATAAAAATATTATTGTCTGTATTTTCTCCGATCTGCGTATTCAGGCTCATACCTACACTGCCATCAAAATAAGAATAAGAAGTTTTATTGAAGGTTTCTCCATCAGCTGATCCAATACTATACCCAACAGGTCCATACTGGCTATTAGTGGTCATTTTACTCCGGTCGAGTCTTCTTTGAACCCATCCACCCATCATGCCGAGGGATAGATACATATTTCGATCAGAACTTAACGATTTATGATAGTTCAATGCCGGCAGCGCATAGGTTGTGGAGAGTGCAATAGCGCCTGCTTTATCGTATAAAACCTGTCCGCCTAATGTGATAAAATCATTCCCCCTGCCAATGGGAAGCTTGTATTCTGCATTAATGGAAACGGTCTGGTAGGGGTTGGTAACACTATTCCACTGGTTCCTGTATACGGTTTGGGCCCGGAAATCGCCACTGAATATACCCGCAAGTGCAGGGTTACGCAATAAGGGCGTTTCAAAAAATTGTGAAAAATGTATGTCCTGCGAACTGGCCGTCAAGGAAATGGTATTTAGCAGTAAAAGCGTAAAAAAATATTTATATATTTCCGCTTTCATAGATTAGGATTTGGATACACTTACATAAACGGCTGGCGTTCTTGTTTTAGTATGGCATTTCGGGCCAACATTAAAAATAAAAAACTCAAAAAAGATTATAAAAATCCTTCATATTAGATGGGGGATCTACAAAAAAAAGCCATCCTGCTGTTGCAAGATGGCCCTTATTGTAAAGTTTAATTTACTTCAGATTGAAATTAGCTTTTTGGATTTTTGCTTCCTTTGCTGGTTTTTACCGGTGCAACAACTTTTTCTTTTGGAGTAACGGTTTCAACTTTTTTTACTGGATTCTCTAAAGCCCATTTGTCGTAGTCTTCAGCGCTCAATACATCGCCTGTGATCTTGATGCTTTTGATCTCATCAATACCGGCAAATTTTACGGTCAGTGTTTTTTCGAAATGACTAACACCTGCTGCATTATAGGTAGCAGTGATGATTCCGGTTTTACCTGGAGCAATAGGCTCTTTGGTATAATCAGAAATAGTACAACCGCAGGTTGGGTTAGCTTGTTCAATGATCAGTGGATCTTTGCTGATATTGGTAACGGTAAACGTAGCGGGCTTAGGCACACCTTGTTTTACCTTTCCCAGATCGATTGTTTCAGTAGCAAATTTAGCTACATCGGCGGCAGTTTTTGGTTGTGCAAAAGCAAGGCTCGCCAAACTAAGTGCTGCAATAGAGAAGAATAATTTTTTCATCTTTTTTATTTTTGTTTTTTAGGTTTAATTTTTAAGATCGTTCAAACTTTTATTTTCAGGAGCGGAACTGGAAGGTGTTTTCCATACCTCACCCTTGATGATGATTTGTTTGGTTTGACCACCATTGTATGAAATGGTGATATTCTTGGTAAAGGGTCCTTCCGCTGCTGCATTATACCCAACGGTGATCTTGGTACGTGATCCTGCTGCCACCGATTTGTCTTTTTCCCAATCGGGTGTGGTACATCCACAACTGGCCACTATATTCTCAATTTTCAAAGAATCCTTACTTTTATTAAGCACCTCAAAAACATGCATAACGGGTTTTCCCTGTGGGATCTTCCCAAAATTAAATTCTGATTCTTTTAAGGTCAACAACAGTTCATCCGGGGTTGGATTGGCCACAACTGTTTGCTGAGCCAGGGCCGAACCCACTAGAACCATCATTATTAAAAAGCTAAATAATTTCTTCATTTTTTATTCTTGAGCCTACCAAAGATAGTAAAACGGGTAAATCCTTCCTAAATTGTAGGTCCGTTAGGAGATTTTTAACAAAGCTGCAAACATAATTAATACTTTTGCAGCAACTACTAAGTAATATGGATAACAATCAAAATATGGCCGCGGCGGATCAGGAAAAACTGAGTTTTGATCATTTCAGAAATGAAGTGCTGAAAGACTACCGCATAGCCTTTGAGAGCCGTGAAGCAAGTCTGCTTGGAAGAAAGGAAGTGTTGACAGGCAAAGCTAAATTCGGCATTTTTGGAGATGGGAAAGAAGTAGTGCAGGTAGCCATGGCCAAATTTTTTGAGCCAGGTGATTTTAGGGCTGGGTATTACCGCGATCAAACTTTGATGTTTGCCAGTGGTTTGGCTACCATTGATCAATTTTTTGCACAGCTATATGCAGATCCTGATGTAACACATGATCCATTTAGTGCAGGCCGGCAAATGAATGCTCATTTTGCTACCAAGCTTGTAGATGAAGAGGGCAACTGGCTTGACCTGGTTAACCGAAAAAATGTCAGTGCGGATATTGCACCCACTGCGGGTCAAATGCTACGGGCCATCGGATTGGCGATGGCATCAAAACTGTTTAGAAATATTGAAGGGCTTGAGGGCATGAGCCATCTTAGTAATAAGGGAAATGAGATCTGCTTTTGCAGCATAGGCGATGCCTCAACCAGTGAAGGCCATTTCTGGGAAACCATCAATGCCGTAGGCGTATTGCAGATACCGCTGGCGGTTTTTGTGTACGATAACGGCTATGGAATTTCCGTTCCCAAAAAATACCAAACGACCAAGGGCTCGGTTTCTGAAGTGCTGGAAGGCTTCCGTAAACAGGAAGGTACCAATGGTATCGATATTTATTGCTTGCATGGCTGGGATTATGCCGGCATGTGCGAAACCCTGGAAACCGCTATTCGCAAGATCCGGGAAACCCATACACCGGCAGTATTTCATGTGGAAGAACTGACCCAACCGCAGGGGCATTCTACTTCGGGTAGTCATGAACGTTATAAAGATGCTGAACGACTGGCCTGGGAAAAAGAATGGGATTGCATCCGTAAAATGAGAGAATGGATCATCGACAACGCACTGGCGGTAACAGAAGAACTAGATCAAATAGAAGCGCAGGCCGTGCAAACGGTTCGGGAGGGGAAACAACTGGCATGGGATCAATATATCAATCCGATAAAGGCTGATGTAGCGACTGGTTTGAAACTGATCAGTGAACTGCAACCCGCATCTGAAGCGCTATTAAAAATAACCGCCGACCTGCAACAAAATCGTGAACCATTGCGCCGGGATATGATGAAGGCTCTGGCTGCGGCCATCAGGGAGGCAGGTAACCAGGCCGGCGCCCTCACTGAATTTTATGATTCAATGAAATCAAGCAGTTCCGCCTTGTACGATCGTTATTTGTATAATGAAGGTCCGCGTTCTGCTTTGAAAGTGCCTGTAAAGCCGGTACAATATAACGACGATGCTCCCATGGTAAGAGGCTTTGAGATCATGAACAACTATTTCGATCAGCTATTTGCTACCCATCCCCATGTGGTTGCTTTTGGCGAAGACCTTGGCGAGATCGGTGATGTAAATCAGGGCTTCAGCGGATTGCAAGACAAATATGGCCGGCATCGTATATTCGATACCGGTATCCGTGAACTTACGATCATGGGACAGGGGATGGGATTGGCCTTGCGCGGATTCAGGCCCATTGCCGAGATTCAATATCTGGATTATCTTTTATACGGATTACAGCCGCTAAGCGATGATGTGTGTACCACGCATTACCGTACCGCAGGTCAGCAAAGCTGCCCCCTTATCGTGCGTACCCGTGGCCATCGGCTAGAAGGGATCTGGCACAGCGGATCTCCCATGGGTATGATCATTAATGCACTCCGAGGAATGTATGTTTGTGTGCCCCGGAATATGGTACAGGCCGCCGGTATGTACAATACCCTGTTGCAGTCGAACGACCCCGGACTGATCATTGAATGCCTGAATGGTTACCGACTCAAGGAAAAATTACCTTCCAATTTTGGCGAATATACGATCCCGTTAGGTGTGCCTGAAATCGTGAGGGAAGGCACCGATATTACCGTTGTTACTTATGGATCTACGCTCCGTATCGTATTGGATGCCGCCGACACACTGGAGCAACAAGGCATCAGCTGTGAAGTGGTGGATGTACAAACCCTGCTGCCTTTTGATATTCACCACCAGATCGCTGAATCGCTGAAGAAAACAAACCGCATCATTTTTGTAGATGAGGACGTACCCGGTGGAGCCGCTGCCTATATGTTCAATAAGGTAATGGAAGAACAAGGTGGTTATCGTATGCTGGATGTTTCACCCCGTACCATTACGGCAAAGGCCCATCGCGCAGCGTATGGCAGCGATGGAGATTATTTCAGCAAACCAAATGCAGAAGAGGTGATCGAGGTGATCAGCAAAATGATGCAGGAATAAGATCAGTTCTTATTATGCTGCAAAGCGATCAATGAAAAAATAGATCAAATTATTATTCATGAAATTGACTGTATTCCAGATAGACGCTTTCACCGATAAGGTCTTTGGCGGAAATCCTGCAGCCGTTATTCCGCTGGAGCATTGGCTCGATGACGCCCTCATGCAAAAGATCGCTGCGGAACATAACCTCGCTGAAACTGTTTTCTTTGTTCCGCAAGAGGATGGGTTTCATATTCGGTGGTTTACTCCCGAACTGGAGATCGATCTTTGTGGTCATGCTACCCTGGCTACTGCTTATGTATTGTTTAATTGCCTGGATTATTCCAAACAGAAAATTGTTTTTTATTCAAAAAGCGGACCCTTGTACGTCAACCGGGAAGAAGATATTATCTCCATGGATTTTCCTTCCTGGATACCTGAACGGGTATCCGAGTATCCCGAGGAATTGCTCCGTGGGTTAGGCATTACCCAACATTCGGGCGTGTATAAGCACCGGGATTATATCGTTGAATTAGAAACTGAAAAAGAAGTGTTGTCCATTCAGCCTGATTTCAGCTTACTCAATAAGATC
>CAIRHQ010000204.1 GCA_903878475.1 uncultured Bacteroidota bacterium
GCGGACCGATTACAACCTCTTCAAATTTAATTTGAGTACCCAGCGCGCTATTCCCGATACTTTTCAGTTGCTGCTGATGGTGAAGCCTACCCTGGCTTTTACCGATGAAGAAAAATTAAAGATCGATCAGTTTGTGATGCGCGGTGGAAAATTATTGATGTTCGTCGATAAGCTCAATGCGGAGTTGGATAGCCTGCGTATCAAAAATGAAGTAGTGGCATACGATCGCGGACTCGCACTAAATGATCTAATGTTCAAATATGGCGCCCGCATCAACTCCGATCTGGTGATGGACCTGCAATGCGATTTTTTACCCTTTGATGTGAATGGGAATGGACAGTATGAATTTTTGCATTGGAATTATTTTCCCTTGTTTGAAACAAAGGGAAATCATGTGATCAATAAAAACCTGGGACTGATTTCCGGTAAATTCGTGAACTCCATTGATACCATTGAAGCCGAAGGGATTCACAAAACCATTTTATTAAGTGCATCGGCCAATGCGCGTTCCATTGCCACACCGGCACTCATCAGCGGAAAAGAAAATGTGAATGCACCCGAAGATGCGCAGTTTAAAAAAGCAAATATCCCGGTTGCGGTATTGTTGGAAGGTAAGTTTCAATCCCTGTTCTCTAACCGGTTGTCGCAGCCGATGCAGGATAGTTTGGACCATTACGGCATTTCATTTTTAACCCAATGCCTGCACGATAATAAAATGATCATAGTATCTGATGGAGATATGGTATTAAATGGCATGCAAAAAGAAGAGCCGCTGCCCATGGGCATGAATCCATTTACCGTAGGTTCTACCTATCAGTATGAATTTGCCAATAAAGCATTTTTACAGAACAGTCTGGATTACCTCATCAACCCTTCGGGATTATCGGAGGCTAAGGCGAAAGACTATACCCTGCGACTGCTGGATAAGAAAAAACTTGAGACGCAGCGTACCACCTGGCAGATCATCAATATCGCCCTGCCCATCTTGTTGGTATTGTTGTTTGCTTTGATCTATCAGTGGCTGCGCAGAAGAAAATATACCCAAGCCCACCATGGATAAAACTACCCTGATATACCTGGTATTCAGTGCGGTCATTATCATTGCCTTGATATTTGACCTGGGACTGCTCAGTAAAAAAAATCAGGTGGTGAAACTAAAGGCGGCCATAATACAAACCGGATTCTGGGTATTCTTATCGGTAGCTTTTTGTGGTTTCATCTGGTTCGAAAATGAGGGAGGTAATGGTAAGGCAGACGCGATATCTTATATTTCGGCCTACCTGCTGGAATGGTCGCTGTCGATCGACAATATCTTTGTGTTCATCATCATTTTTTCTTTTTTCAAAGTAAAGGAGATCAATTATTCCAGGGTTTTGTTATTGGGTATCCTGATGGCGATTGTGTTCAGGATCCTGTTCATTGCCGCAGGCACTACGCTGGTGGCCAGGTTCGAATGGATCATGTATATTTTTGGAGCCTTTCTGGTGTACACCGGTATTAAATTGTTTGTACAAAGTGATGAGGCAGAGTTTGATCCTTCCGAGAACTGGGCCTATCGGTTCATGAAAAAATTTATGCGTACTACTGATGAAGAACCGGATGGAAGGTTCATCATCATGAAGAACAATAAGGCGTATTTTACCAAATTAGCAATGGTGGTGGTGATGCTCGGACTGATCGATATCGTATTTGCCGTAGATTCGATCCCTGCTGTGTTTTCCATCATACCGGATCCTTCCAAAAAGTTACTGATCTATTCTTCTAATATTTTTGCCGTGCTAGGGCTGCGCAGTCTGTTCTTTTTATTGCGCGGAGCTGCCACTAAATTCGATTATTTGCAACAGGGGATTGCGGTGGTGCTATTCTTTATCGGTGCAAAAATGTTGCTGGCTGAATGGATCCATTTGCCCGTGTGGGTTTCGTTACTGGTGATCGTGTTGTGCATCAGCGCATCCATTCTGTATTCCAGTTACCATACCCGGAAAGGGGTACCAAAAAACAAAGCCGTTTGATAAATACATAGCGTCCAATTCAAATAGTTAACTTAGTAAACCTCAGCGATCAAATAATATTTAACCAGCCACATTGACCCAAACATTTTCTCAAATAGCAACCATTATCAGGGCAACAATTTTGCAGCAACAGGGCGATGCCATGATCGATCAGATCCTGCTCGATAGCCGCAAATTATTGTTCCCGGACAGTTCGCTGTTCTTTGCCT
Source organism: uncultured Bacteroidota bacterium (assembly GCA_903878475.1). Taxonomy (GTDB): domain Bacteria; phylum Bacteroidota; class Bacteroidia; order Chitinophagales; family Chitinophagaceae; genus Ferruginibacter. The sequence goes on from CAIRHQ010000204.1 coordinate 2,222, forward strand.
TGGATGGTCCTAGGCGCAATGGCAGTTCTTTTATTCCCGAGCTGTATAAAAAAGGGCTGCGTCATTTTGTGGTAGATGAAAATTTTAGAACTGAAAATATTCAAGAATTTCCCGATGCCGGATTTTTACAAGTGGCCGATGTACTGCAGGCCCTGCACCTGCTGGCTGCCTGGCATAGAGCCCGGTTTTCTTATCCGGTGATCGGCATTACCGGCAGCAATGGAAAAACGATCGTTAAAGAATGGTTGTTCCAGTTATTGCAATCCGATTTTCAGATCGTTCGCAGTCCGAAAAGTTATAACTCGCAGATTGGTGTGCCACTCAGTATCTGGCAAATGAATGAACGACATAACCTGGCCATTTTTGAAGCGGGTATATCGCAGCCCGATGAAATGCAGCAGTTGGAAAAGATGATCTCACCCAGCATTGGCGTATTTACTTCCATTGGAGAAGCCCATGGTGCCGGGTTTTTAAATATCAGGCAGAAGATCAACGAGAAGCTGCGATTATTTGTGCATGCCGATGCGCTGGTATATCCGGCCGATGATCCGGATATCAATGATGCAGTGAATCAGTTCAAGAATAATGTGCGTGCCGGTGATGAGTTTCAATTGATCTCCTGGGGCAGAAAAGAAGGACTGAGTTTGCAGATCGTATCCATCGAAAATGAAAATGAGGGTAAGCATATCCGTGCTATCTGGAAAGATATTGCATTCGAATTCAGCATCCCGTTCATGGATGAGGCTTCGCTGGAGAATGCCATTACCTGTGCTGCGGTGCTGTTACAGCTGGGCATACAACCATCGGGCATACACGAAAAAATGCAGTTGCTGCGGCCGGTAGAAATGCGCCTGGAGCTGAAGCAGGGCATCAATAATTGTTCGGTGATCAACGACAGTTACAGTGCCGATATCAATTCACTCACCATTGCCCTCGATTTTTTGTTGCAACAACAGCAACACCAAAAACGAACCCTGATCCTGAGCGATATATTGCAGTCGGGAAAAACCGATCACGAACTCTATGCCGAAGTGGCCACCATCCTGGCACAAAAGCAGATCAACCGGTTCATTGGCATTGGCCCGGGCATCAGCCGCTGCCGCGAAGTATTTTCCGGTATTGCCGAAACGTTCTTTTATAATTCCACAGCCGAATTCAAGCAGCAGTTCCATGTCCAGCATTTTCAGCAGGAGACCATTTTGCTGAAAGGTGCCAGGGTATTTGCTTTTGAGCAGATCAGTCATCTGTTGGAACAAAAACTGCACCAGACGGTGATGGAGATCAACCTCAATGCCATTACCCATAACCTGGGTGTATATCAGCAACGGCTAAACGCCGGCACCAAGCTGATGGCCATGGTAAAAGCTTTCAGTTATGGCAGTGGCAGTTTTGAGATCGCTAACCTATTACAGTTTCATAAAGTAGATTATCTCACCGTGGCCTATACCGATGAGGGTGTTGAATTGCGCAAGGCGGGGATCAGTTTGCCCATCATGGTGATGAATACTGATGAAAGCAGTTTTGAATCCATGGTACAGCACCAACTGGAACCCGAACTTTTTTCTTTTGATATGCTGAATGGTTTTGAAAATTATTTGAATCGCTCGGGCATTGAGCGTTATCCGGTTCATATAAAACTGGATACCGGTATGCACCGCTTGGGTTTTGAAGAGAAGGACATCGAATCATTAGGTTCCATACTGCAGCGAACTGCATGTTTTAAAATTCAATCCGTATTCTCGCACTTGGCGGCTAGTGATGCGCCGGTACATGATGCTTTCACGGTACAGCAGTCTGCAGTTTTTGAAAAATGCTGTCGGCAATTGGAAGCCAGCATTCAATATCCATTTCTGCGGCATATTGCCAATACTGCTGCCATACACCGACATCCGGAATTGCAATATGATATGGTGCGACTGGGCATTGGATTATACGGGGTAGACAACCATGCCGGCATGCAGGAGCAATTGAAAAATGTTACCACTTTAAAAACTACTATCTCACAAATAAAGCAAGTGAAGGCCGGCGAAACTGTAGGTTATAACCGTGAGGGCATTGCCAAAAAAGATACCGTGATAGCCACCGTGGGCATTGGATATGCCGATGGTTATCCGCGTGCACTCAGTAATGGTGCAGGCAAGATGCTCGTGAATGGCATCCTCGCTCCGGTGATCGGTACGGTTTGTATGGACATGACCATGCTCGACATTACCGATATCCCTGCAGCAGCAGGCGATGAGGTGATTGTATTTGGCGAAGCCTTATCGGTGAAGCAGGTAGCGGCCTGGGCAAATACCATCGCGTATGAGATATTGACCGGAATATCGCAAAGGGTGAAGCGGGTTTATTTTGAGGAGTAATTACTCACTCAGCGATAGGGTTAACGGGAATCGTTTAAGACGTTTAAGGGCTGGTGTGCAGGTTTAAGGTTTAAAGTTTAAGGTTTAAGGTTGGGGGGGATGCCTATAACAAAAGTCCTCTCGTTAAATCAACTATGAACTATAAACTATGAACTCGCCTTCCCAAACTTCCAACTTCCAACCTCCAACCTCCAACCTCCAACATCCCGCCAACTTTCCTATATTTGCCCCACATTATGAAGGCAAAACACGTAGCATTTATCATTTTCCTGATTGTAGCGGCCGACCAGGTGCTGAAGCTCTGGATCAAGACCCATTATGAACTCAATCAATACCACCATGTGATCGGTAGTCGGTTTCAGCTTTATTTCGTTGAAAATCCGGGGATGGCCTATGGCTGGAAATTTGGTGGCAACTGGGGAAAACTGGCGCTCACTGTGTTCAGACTGGGTGCCGTGATCTTTGGTACCTGGTACCTGGGACATATCATTAAGAATAAATACCACAAGGGTTTTATCGTTTGCGCGTCCTTGGTTTTTGCCGGCGCCCTGGGTAATTTGATCGATTCTGCATTTTACGGCCTCATTTTTGATAAGGGTATGACCGTAGACCCAATATTGAATGAATATGTTAACTATACCGGCCTCGCCACCTTCTCCAAACATGGTTATGCCAGCTTCCTTCACGGGAATGTGGTGGATATGTTGTATTTCCCGGTCATTAAGGGTCAGTTCCCTGCCTGGATGCCTTTCTGGGGCGAGGAGCATTTTGTTTTCTTTAGTCCGATATTCAATCTGGCCGATGCTTCCATATCCACTGGTGTATTCAGCATCCTATTATTCCAACGCAGGTTTTTCAAGCAGCGAAATGAGGCTGAAAGGCATCATACCGTTGAAACCGAAGCACTTGTAAATGATGAGTCGCAGGTTTCGTAAAAAACTTATCTTTAGCCGATAAAATATTCAGGAAATATGAAATTTTTAAAGCCAATTTTTCTTGTTGCCATCACCCTGTTTTTCTTTGGGTCCTGTCAGAAAGAACTGACTTATGAAAACGGTATTTCTTTGGGATCGCTGAAAAAGTCGAATGTATCAGGTCAATGCCTGCCAGCCACCATTGTGGGGATCTTTAAAAAAGACAGCGTACTCACCAACCTCAATTATGTAGATGTTCAGGTAGATGTTACCATCGCCGGTACTTTCGATATCAATACCGATACCGTTAACGGTTACTCTTTTCATAAAACAGGAAATGTAGGCTCGGGTACCAATACCATTCGTCTATATCCCAGCGGCAAACCTTTGGCCGTAGGAACCAATACTTTTACCGTAACCTATGGTGCCAGCACCTGCAGTTTTGATATTACGGTGGTTTCGGCTACCACCGGCGCTGCCATCTTTACTTTAGGCGGAGCGCCTGGTAACTGTACTACTTTTGCTCCTGCAGGAACTTATGCAGTAGGTACCGCACTCACCGCAGGCAACTCAGTAAGTTTTGATGTACTGGTGGCAACAGCAGGAACCTGGTCGATAACCACCGCGGCCAATACCAGCGGATTCAGCTTTTCGGGTAGCGGGGTATTTACCAATACCGGCACCCAAACGGTTACGCTTACTGGTTCCGGAAATCCAACCACTCCTGGCCCCAATAGTTTTACACCCACGGCTGGTGCCAGCACTTGTTCTTTCATCATCAATGTTACAGGAACTACTCCTGCACAATATAGTTTGACTGGCGGTCCTGCACCGGGCACCTGTACAGGAGCCAGCGTAAGCGGAACTTATGTGTCGGGTACTGCACTGAATGCAGGGGATACGGTAGTACTGGCGGTGAATGTAACCGGACTCGGATATTATCAGATCACTACCAATACTGCCAATAATATTTCATTTAGTAAAACCGGGCAATTTACCCAACTGGGTCCGCAAACGGTAACACTAACGGGTACGGGTAACCCCAATAACACGGCCGTTACTTCGGCCAGTTTTACCGCTTCTGGTGTTGGGGTAGCAACCGCTTCCTGTATTTTCACGGTTAACCTGACCTTACCTGCCGGTCCCCCCAATACCGATTATATTCCGCAAACTGTTGGTACCAACTGGAGCGACAGACTGGTAGGTGGCACAGCAGCTGATACCATATTTACACTAGTTACACCGCGTACTACGGTGCAGGGTACTCCGGCTCAAACCTATCAGGTATTCACATTTACTGATAATACCGGAACATACGATTCAACCTATCACCGCAAGGGAGCAGGAAAATATTACGAATATATTTACGGAAGCTTGGGCCTCGATAATCCGATCAACAAGGAAGTGATGTTACTGGATTCAACATTAGCGGCACTCAGTACCTGGACAATAAACCTGGGTCCGAATTCAGCCGGCGGTGGCACCGTGCTGATATTGAATGTAAAGGTAAATGCACAGATCATGCAAAAAGGGGCGAGCGCTACCATTGCCGGCACTACCTATAACAATATCATCAAGGTAACATTCACTTATCTGGTAAATATTGGTGCAGGGGATACGGCCATTGCGGCTGAAGATTTCTGGTATGCAAAAGGGAAAGGACTGGTGTACGATAAGCAATATGATCTTCCCCTGCCTTCCACTACCATCGTGGAGCGGGAAACCACCAGGGCACAGGTGTATTAATATTTTAAAAAGATAAACTTTTTGTAAAATAATAGTTTGGCAAATCAGTTATAAGAATTGTACTTAATTTAATGTATGGCTAATTATTCAATGAAACAATCAATGAAAAGAATAAGCGCAATAACAGGGATTGCAGGGTTACTGATCTTCGGTGCATGTACCAAAGAATACAGCGTGGAGAACGGAGGCAATGTGAACAATCCGCAGATCGTGGGTACTGATTGTCGCATCATGAATATCACGAGTTACGACAGTGCCAATATTATTCCACTGAGTTCCATGAGTGCTACCATTAACTTACGCGATACCGTTACCAGCATTACACAGTTCGATAGTCTGGGCAATAACCTGATGTTCTTTTCGGTTCCTGCCTATGCAGCCGATACCATTTTTATAGATCCCGATCAATATTTTGTAACTACCCTGGCTACCGGCCGTGTGATCAAATTACATGGATTATACGATCCTACTAATCCGGGATCGCAGTTTGATGCGGATTATGTGTACGATGTAAATGGTAACCTGGTACAGAAAATTTACAATGTGCCTATTTCTCCTATCAATCCTGCGTTGGTGGTTGACTATACTTATGTATCGGGTAACCTTACTCATATGACCACCACCGATATGACGGTACCACAGATCATTGCAGATGCTGACCTGGATTATTTCACCGATATCGCTCCAAAAAATTATCTTACCCTGATGCCCGATGAGGGCAGGGCCAGCGACTTCAATCGTTTTGCTCAATATGCTCAGTTCTATAATTTTGGTAAGAAACCGGTGAACGCCGTTCGGAAGATCATCCTGCGGGATTATATTGGCGGTGCTGTAGTGGATTCTACCGTTTCTACTTTCAGTACTTATTTACTGAGCCGCGATAATTATGTATTGGGTGTAACCATGAGGGGCGACGATCAGTCTAGTATCCCGGCCGAAGCAGGAAAACTGCGGTTCACCTATAAATGCAAATAAATTCTTTCGATCTAAAAAAGGCTGTTCATTTGAACAGCCTTTTTTTATTGCGGTATTTTTTTAATCCAGTTTACCCACCATATTGGCCGGAACTACCCATTCGTCGAATTGTTCGGGCGTTACATAACCCAGCTTCACAGCCATTTCTTTTAAGGTAGTGCCTTCCTTATGCGCTTTTTGTGCAATCTCGGCTGCTTTATAATAACCGATCTTGGTATTGAGTGAGGTCACCAGCATCAATGAATTATCTACATGTTTTTTGATATTGGCTTCAATGGGTTCTAATCCAATGGCACATTTATCATTAAAACTTACACAACCATCGCCGATCAGGCGGGCACTGTGTAAAAAATTATAGATCATCACCGGCTTAAATACATTCAGTTCAAAATGTCCGTTACTGCCACCGATACCGATGGCCACATCATTGCCCATTAC
>CAIRHQ010000205.1 GCA_903878475.1 uncultured Bacteroidota bacterium
CAAGCCCACCTCACCGCCGGTACCACCAATGAAGAAACTGCAGGCGCTGCAAAAATATTATTGGCCACCGTGAAAGGAGATGTACATGATATTGGAAAGAATATCGTGGGCGTGGTGCTGGGCTGTAATGGATATGATATCATCGACATGGGCGTAATGGTACCCGCCGATAAGATTTTGGACAGGGCACAACAAGAAAATGTAGACATCATCGGACTCAGCGGACTCATCACCCCATCGCTTGATGAAATGGTGCATGTGGCCCATGAAATGAAACGCCGGGGCATGAAACAACCCCTGCTCATCGGTGGGGCAACTACTTCACGCATGCATACCGCCGTGAAGATAGCTCCTCAGTTCGATGCAGGAGTGATCCATGTACTGGACGCCAGTAGGAGTGTAACCGTTGCCGGTAGTTTGCTCAGTAAAGAACAAAAACCCGCTTTCCTCAACAGCATCAAAAAAGAATACGATAAACTGGCCAGCGATTTCAGTAATAAAAAAACCAGCAAATCCTACTTGCCTTTTGGGGAAGCACAGCAAAACGCTACGCCCATCAACTGGGAAACATATCAGCCGGTAATGCCAAGCATCACGGGTACACAGGTAATGACTGGTTATGACCTTGCCGAAATTGCAAGCTATATCGACTGGCAGCCTTTTTTCATTGCCTGGGAAATGCATGGAAAATTTCCACAGCTGCTCAGCGACCCATTGATCGGAAAAGAAGCCAGCAAATTATTTGAAGACGCAAAAATTTTATTGCAACAACTCATCGATGAAAAATGGCTTAGCGCTACCGGCGTAGTAGGTTTCTGGCCGGCGCATAAAACAGCACCCGATAGTGTATCGGTCCATTCGGATACAGGCGTAGTAAAACTCGAATTCCTTCGTCAGCAGGTGCAAAAAATGAAAGGGCAACCGAATATATCATTGGCCGATTTTATTGCTCCACAATCCAGTAGTTACGAAGATTATATCGGAGCCTTCAGTGTAACCATTTCTGGCATAGAACCGCATATCAAAAAATTTGAAGCCAACCACGACGATTATAATAAAATAATATTACAGGCCTTAGCTGATAGACTTGCAGAAGCATTTGCCGAATTGCTCCATAAAAAAACCAGAACGGATTTTTGGGGTTATGCAAAAGAAGAATCACTGAGCAGTGAAGACCTGATCAAGGAAAGCTACCAGGGCATCAGGCCGGCGCCGGGTTATCCTGCTTGTCCGGACCATACCGAAAAAATAAAATTATTTGAATTGCTGGGCGGAGAGGCCACTAGCGGCATCCAGCTTACAGAAAGTTTGGCCATGTATCCGGCAGCATCTGTTTGCGGTTGGTATTTTGCACATCCCGAAAGCAAATATTTTGGAGTGGGAAAAATTGAAAAGGATCAGGTGGCAGATTATGCCAACCGAAAATCCATGCCCTTGAAAGAAATAGAAAAATGGTTGCGGCCCATACTCGACTATGAAGCCTAACCTAGTATTTTTGATCAAAATTATTTAATACAATTATCAGATGCGCATCATTTCTTACAATGTAAACGGCATACGTGCAGCCATGAAAAAAGGGTTGATCGACTGGCTGAAAACAGATCCCGCAGATATCATTTGCTTTCAGGAAACCAAGGCTACCAGGGATGATGTAGACATCAAACAATTTGAAGCACTGGGCTTTCACCATCATTGGTACAGTGCACAAAAAAAAGGATATAGCGGAGTAGCCGTATTTTCAAAACAAAAACCCGACCTCGTGATCAATGGCAATGGCCACGCCCCCAGTGATGATGAAGGCAGGGTAATTCAATTAGACTTTGGCGATATCCGGCTCATCAATGCTTATTTCCCTTCGGGCACTTCGGGCGATCTGCGCCAGCAATTCAAATACGGATGGCTCGATGAATTCACTTCTTATCTGAATAAATTAAAAAAGAAACATCCTAAGATCGTACTGGTGGGTGATTATAATATTGCGCATGAAGAGATCGATATTCATGATCCCAAAGGGAATAAGAATAACAGTGGATTTTTACCGGAAGAAAGATCCTGGATGACCAAATTTTTAGCCAGTGGATGGATCGATACGTTCCGCCATTTTCATCCCGAACCCCATCGCTATAGCTGGTGGAGTCAGCGTTTCCCGAGTGTGCGGCTCAATAACAAAGGCTGGCGCATTGACTATATCACGGTTACCAATGCCTTGAAAGACCAGTTGGTAGATGCCGAGATTTACCCCGATGTAAAGCACAGTGATCATTGCCCGGTATATGTAGAACTGAAAACTGTATAATCATATGATCATCTATAATGTAACCATTAAAGTACATAGCGCCATTCAACACGAATGGCTGGATTGGTTGAAGCAGGAACATATCCCCGAGGTGATGAATACAGGATGCTTTACTGATTTTACCATTTTACGATTGTTAGAAATAGATGATGCGGAAGGCCCCAGTTATGCCATCCAGTATCGGGCAGAAAGCAAGGCTTTGTACAATCAGTATATTGAAAAATTTGCCGGCATCATGCGGCAGCGATCCTTCGATAAATGGGGCGATCAGTTCATCGCTTTTCGCTCGGTATTGCAGGTTGTTAACTAAATGTGCAAAACAAAAAATATCTTGCGGTTATCCTAAAAAACATTTTTATATTCCGCTTAAATCCGCTTTGGCAAAGGATTTCATGGCATATTACTTGAAACCCTTTACCAGTAAGGGTTTCGAAATAACCCCTCCAACAAGCCTGTCCAATAGCCCAGGGGCTGAATTGACCCAAAACCTTATTCCTTGGGGTTTACAGCCATTGTTTAGGAAATAATATTTTATTAAAAAAATTTTATTGCAATTAAAAAGCGGTTATATTTGTTGTAGTTAAAATTTCTAAAAAAAATATTATGAACAAAGCTGAATTGATTTCAAAACTTGCTGATGATGCAGGTATTACAAAAACACAAGCAAACGCTGCTTTGGATTCTTTTGTTGAAGCTGTAACAAAAACCCTGAAAGGTGGTGGTAAAGTTACATTGGTAGGTTTTGGTACATTCTCTGTATCAAAAAGAGCTGCCCGTAACGGACGCAATCCTCAAACAGGTGCTGTTATCAAGATCAAAGCAAAAAAAGTTGCCAAGTTTAAAGCTGGTAAAGAATTATCTGCTAAAATGTAATCTTGTGTCGAACACATTAAAAAGCAAGGTGCATGAGTGCCTTGCTTTTTTTGTAAATCCTTTACACATTCACTCACAAAAAAAATAAAATTAATTATTATGGGACGCGGAGATATAAAAACTAAAAAAGGGAAAATATTCAGTGGGTCTTTTGGAAAAACCAGGCCTGCTAAACCCGCCAAAAAAGTAGTGGTGGCAAAAAAAGAAGCAGCACCAGCAACAGCGCCTGCACCTGTAGCCAAAAAAGCGGCTGCTAAGAAGAGCAAATAATTACAAAACAGGCCAACCGTCGGTCCCCTTGGGCATTTGATCGTTGGCCTGTTTTCATTTTTATGTTAGGGTGCCAGCCGATTCAGGCTCCATCCTCCTCCATCTTGTATTTTATATTGAAACCGGTCGTGCAAGCGACTGGGTCGTCCCTGCCAGAATTCAATGGCATGAGGCATCACGATATACCCTCCCCAATGTGGCGGGCGGCTTACCGGCTTCCCTTCAAATTCTTGTTTTAATTTTATCACATTCTCTTCAATGATATGCCTTCCGGCGATTACCGTGCTTTGTGGCGAAGCCCAGGCACCTACCCTGCTTTCCACCGGGCGCGAATAAAAATAAGCATCACTGTCTTCAGCACTGATCTTTTCAACACTACCGGTGACCCGTACCTGCCGTTCAAGTTCTTTCCAGAAAAATACCAGACAGGCATTGGGGTTCTCTTTCAACTGTACTCCCTTATCACTTTCGTAATTGGTAAAAAAAACAAAACCCTTTTCGGTGTATTCTTTCAACAACACGATACGAGCATCAGGTATACCTTGCAAGGATGCAGTAGCCAGTGTCATGGCATTCACTTCACTGATATCACTTTTGAGGGCATCGGCCCACCATCGGCCAAATTGCTGATAAGGGTCAGGTGCCATGTCTTGCTCCAGCAAGGTTTGTAACATATAATCTTTTCGGATATCGGCAATACTTTCCATGATCCATCATTTTTGAACCACAAAGCAACATCATTTAGCGGGAATAAAAAAGGCTGTTTCATTTAAGAAACAGCCTTTAACAATAGCGTTAATCTTTTTATAAACTGATACTACTTGCAGAACCAATACCACCCATACCAAGTATGGATGCCAGGATCAATCCCAGCACTACATAAACGGCGATCATCACTACAAAAGTAATGACCAGGTAGATCACTTTCTTATCCTCTGGTGTCTTTTTCATGGGACTGAGTCCAATATACAGCAGGTAGATAGAGTACAGTCCGATCAAACCGGCCACCATACCCAGTACTGGCAATATATTCAATGCTGCGGCAACCAATGATGGTGTATACGCATAGGCCACAAACTGGCTCGATTTATTCAGATTTTTCTCGGAGCCAAAAGAGGGTGCTAATGCATCTACCACAAAAGCAGAAACCAATACGCCCACAATTACGGAAACTAAATAAATAATGGCATACTTGATACCGATATCCCATCCTTTTACAGTGATACTATAAAACCCGGTTCCAAATGATTTTCCGATCAACCCCCATCCGATCAGGTTGGCAGCAGCCCCGATCAATGCAAGAGGGATCACATAAGTAGTTAATACAGAGGAAAGCGATTGTTCTTCCCCGGCGATCACATCCCATTCCTTTTTAGGAGTGATCAAAATGTTTTTAGCTCTTTCAATTAAATTCATATGCAATAAGTTTTAGACTGTTAAAGTAAAAAATTGAATGGAGCAATCCAAGTGAATGGAGGTCTATTTTTACAAACTAATACACAAATGGCAGGTATTTCCTGATTTTTAGGCTACAAATCAGCCTGATTGCTGTTGTTTTCGAGTATGGTTATTTTGTCACGAAGTGCATCTCGTTCCATTTGAATATTGGCGAGCATACTCTCCATTTCACCGATCCGGCCTGCTATTTGTTCCAGCAATAGGTTCCTTTTATTCATTTCGGCCAATTGGTCCTGAACATCGCTCAGCTGGGCATGGGTATGATTGTATTGTTGGGCCAACTCATTGTACTGCTGCAGTAACCTAACCGCATCCGTAAGCTCCTGCTCCAGTTCCTGCTCCCTTTCTACGGCTCCATTATATTGCCGTTGCTGCTTCCCCAGATGGTCTTGCATTTTTTGCTGGGCATCCAATTCTACGGCCAATAAGCTCCTCAGTTCAGCGGCGGCGGCGGCCTCCTCTTTTAGCAAGGCCAGCTCCTCTTCCCGCAGGGATACCATATAATTCAGATCGTTCAGTTGTACCCGCAGGGTCTCATTTTCAGATACCAAAGCTTCAAGTTGTTGCTGCGATAACATAAGGATTAACCGTTTGAATACCCTTAAATTACCCGATTTACCCGCTTTTGCCAAGAAAACCTCCTATTTTTTGTATCTTTTATACAATAAAGCCTTCCGGGCAGCGTATAGGATAGTCAGGGTATCTTACTCAAAAATGCCCGATGTAAACTCTAGTAATTGACCGAAAACGAGCTCATACGTGGTTGCATAAGGGAAGAAGCCGCCTGTCAGAAGGAGGTTTTTGACCGCTACGCCGGCCGTATGCTAGGCGTATGCAATCGTTATGCGCGCAATAGTGCCGATGCTGAGGATATATTACAGGATGCATTTATTAAGATTTTTGAAAAGATACATCAGTTCAAATTTGAAGGGTCGTTTGAGGGCTGGATCAGGAGGATCATGGTAAATACCGCCCTGAAAAAGTATTCCTTGCGGCGATATGAAAAAGAAGTGAGCGGCTATGAAATTTCAGACAAGGATGAAAATTCTCTGGAACCCACCGCTTACAATCATTTAACGCAAAAAGAGCTCATGTACCTGATCAATAATTTACCGGATGGATACAGGATCATTTTTAACCTGTACGTGATAGAAGGATACCAGCATGATGAAATAGCAGCCATGCTGGGCATTCAACCCGGTACCAGCCGGAGTCAGCTGGTGAAAGCCAGGCTAATGCTGCAAAAACAAATATTACAACTGCAAAAAGTAGCGGTATGAACAATAACCAGCGGTTTGATGAACATATGAAGCATCAGTTTAGCGACTATGCTGCCGATGTGCATCCGCGTATCTGGGAAAATATTGTGGCCAAAAAAGAAAGAAAAAAACCGGCCGGTTTCTGGTTCAATATTTTCAATACCCGCAATGGCTTACTGTTATTAGCCCTCATGATTGCCAGTGGCACAGCTGCCTGGCTACTATTGAAACCAAGTGTGCCTGTAACTCAACAAAATAATATTTCGGCACTGGCTACTAACAATACCTATTCCGCAAAAACAGACCAACAAATAACAACAGCGCAACAAAATAGTACCACGCAACAGGTCAGTACTTCAACAAATACCAGTGCTCAATCCAATACCGAATTATCTAAAACCGGTAACAGCAAACTGGTAAGTTCAGAAAAAGACGGGGCCACTGCATCTACAAGCAGTATGCTGAATGCGAAATTCAAATTGAAGATCAAGGCTGCCACACCGCTATCAGATGAGGAACTGAAAACAAAAACAAATACCGAAAACAACAAGGCAACAAATAATACAGTTGATGTAGCTAAAACTGAAGATGGCACTGATCTCCTGGATAACAATTCCCTGAATTATGGCGGAAGCCTGATGGGCAGACTGATGTATGGCGTTAAAAAAATTGAGGCAGGTAAAGCCAGCAACCTCGATTTTAAAAAGCACCAACAACCTTTTACCTTTTTACCCGATTGCCCCGCCTTTGAAAAAAATGCCGCCGGCAATAAAAAATATTTTGAGTTCTATGCCGGCCCCGACCTCGCCCTCCGCAGTATGAGCGATACCGGCAACTCAGCTTACCTGCAAAAAAGAAAAGAAAGTCAGAAGGTTTCTGCCGCCTTCAGCGCAGGGATCCGTTATACCAAGGTGTTCAACAATTCCATGAGCATTCGTGCGGGTATCAATTATAGCCAGATCAATGAAAAATTCACTTATGTTAAAGGAAATTTAGTTCAGATCACTTATATCATTGATGCCAACGGAGATACCACCGGCACCTATATCACTACCGGAACCCGGTATAAGACCACCCATAATAAATACCGCAGTTTTGATATTCCGCTGTTGGTAGGTTATGAACTGGGCAATGGAAGATTGCATGCCAATATCAATGTGGGGCCCGTGATCAATGTGTACAGCTGGCAAAAAGGAGAAGTGCTTGATACGGCATTGCAACCCGTAAGCATCACTACCGGAAAAGGAAATTCAACGTATCAGTTTAAAACCAATGCAGGGTTCGGACTGATGGGCGCGGTATCGGTGTACTATAAATTAAACGACAAGCTGCACCTGATGGCAGAACCTTATTTCCGGTATAACCTGTCGCCGTTGAACAAAGACAATTTAACACTGAAACAAAAATACAATACCGTAGGACTGAAGCTCGGCCTGCGTGTAGATTTAAAATAACAGGCAGCAAAAATCAGGAACACAGTATCTGATAATTGTAGGGCTTACCTAAATTAAAAGGGATGAATAGAAAATTATTAATAGGGCTATTGATCATCATGGGCTTTTTCTTAAATGCCTGCCAGAAAAATGTTGACCTGTTTGTTCCGGATCCCGGACAGATCAACGGGCCCGATACCAGCTGGTATAGCAGCATTACCCCCACCATGCCTGTTTCCTCACTCAACAGCAACTTGTTATTCAATCCATATACTGACAGTATCCAGGTAAATGGCAGCAATGCCTATATCATTACTCCATTTGGCTTACAGTGCGGGTTTCCACCACATTGCTGTGTGGGCAGTTCAGGACAAGTGATCAGCGGAACCGTAAAAGTAGATCTGCTGTTTATCAATAAGAAAGGCGATATCATTCGGCTGGGCAAACCTACCAGTTCAAATGGACGGCTGTTGGTAAGCACCGGGGAAATATTCCTCCGGTTCACGCAGAACAACCAGGTACTTCAACTGGCCCCAAATGCGCGTATCGTTTACCGTTACCCCGAGATCATGAATGCTACCATTCCGCTAAAAATATTTAATGGCGACGAATCTGTTCCCCAGCATTTTAACTGGCTGCCCAATACCGATATCGTGAACAATACGGCAACAGTAGCTGTTCCTAATATTGAAATTCAAACCAACCATATTGCCTGGCTTACCGCTGGATACTTATATGATACTGCAGGTATCACAAGGGTTTCAGTAGCCGCTAACCTGGCGTCCAACTTTACCAATGCCAATACCACGGCCTGGGTGGTATTTAAAGATTTCAGATCGGTAGTGAGTATGAATGCTGAAATAGGCGCCAGAAAATTCATCAGCGATAAACTACCCGTTGGTAAAGCCATTACGGTGGTGGTGATCTCTAAACAGGGCAACGATTATTTCCTCGGATTTGTAAATACAGTTACCGGAGGAACCGCAGCCGGCACAACCACTCAATTGGTTAATATTACTCCGATAAAAAGGTCATTGGCCGATATCAATTATTTCCTCGATACTTTATAATAAACCTAACATAAAAAAAGAAGCTGCCTTTTTACAAGCAGCTTCCTCAATATATGGAGTAGGTTAGTACGATTAACTTACCAGGGTTCCCACTTTTTCTCCGGTCACTACTTTCAACAGATTACCCGGTGTGTTCATGTCAAATACTACGATCGGCAAATTATTTTCCATGCAAAGGGTGAAGGCGGTCATGTCCATCACTTTCAAATTCTTCTGAATACAATCGGCAAAAGAAATAGTTTCAAACCTTGTTGCGGTTGGATCTTTTTCCGGATCGGCCGTATAAATGCCATTTACCCTTGTTCCTTTTAAGATCACATCAGCCTTGATCTCTATCGCCCTTAATGAACCTGCGGTATCGGTGGTGAAATAGGGATTACCCGTTCCGGCACCAAAGATCACTACCCTGCCTTTTTCCAGATGACGCATGGCCCTGCGGCGGATATAAGGTTCGGCGATCTGTTCCATTTTGATGGCACTTTGCAAACGGGTATATACCCCTGCTTTTTCTAATCCGCTCTGTACAGCCATTCCGTTGATCACGGTGGCCAGCATACCCATATAATCGCCCTGAGCTCTTTCAATACCGGTTTCCGCTTCATTCATTCCGCGATAAATATTTCCGCCGCCGATCACAATGGCTACCTGTACGCCCAGTTCAGTAACGCTTTTTACATCACGGGCATAGCGGGCTATGACATCGCTATCGAGACCGAAATTCTTATCACCCATTAATGATTCGCCGGAAAGTTTGAGTAAGATTCGTTTGTATTTGGGAAGCATCGCAGAAATATTTTTACGAAGATATATTTTTTATCTCGATAGCGATTGTTTCAACGCTTTTATAGCATACAACATGGGCATTTTTTCTTCCATGCCCTTGATCCGCCACATCCCATCGGGTCCCTTTTCCAGATTACTAAAACAAGGGTAAGGCGAGAACGGGTATTCATTGAACTGCTGCACGGTTAGTTCATGTTTGATCAGAGCGTTGAATATTTCGGAAAAAGGATGGTTCCAACTGTATTCCATGGATCGGATGGATGCATTGCGGTCGGTATAAGTACCAATATTTTCCTCTGCAATTACAGCAGTATTAAAATAATTATATTGAATATGTGTAAACTCGCTGTCCATCATCCAGAGTACAGGATGAAAGTCTACGATATAAAACACACCTCCCGGTTTCAGAAAATCTTGAATCAGTTTGGCCCATCGATCAAGATCGGGTAGCCAACCAATGGTACCATAAGAAGTGAATACGATATCGAATTTTTTATCCAGGTGCTGCCGAAGATCGTACACATTGCAACAGATGAATTCTGTATCCAGCTCCAGTTCGCGGCTGATGGACTGGGCCAGTTGGATGGAAGCATCGCTCATATCTACCCCGGTAACGGAGGCTCCGGCCCTCGACCAACTCATGCTATCCATTCCAAAATGACATTGCAGGTGCAGGATGCTTTTCCCTTTCACATCGCCCAGGGCTTCCAGTTCAATGGTATTGAGTGAAGTTTTTCCTTGTTTAAATCCTTCGAGGTCATAGAATGCTGCTCCTGCATGTACCGCCGTTCTTTTATTCCAGGATTCGCGGTTGGCTGAAAAATAATCTTGCTGGGTATCCATAATAGTTGATTGATAAATAATCCGAAATAAAAAAACCTTATAAAATTAATTATAAGGTTTTACAAAAAGATATAAGAAATGCTTATCCTAAAGCTACTCTTTTAAATTCAGTGACCTTAAGGTCAGTATCGATGCTCTTCAAATAATCAGCCACAGATTTACTGCTGTCTTTAACAAAAGCCTGGGCCATTAAAGTATTGTCTTTAAAGAATTTGTTCATTTTACCATCAGCAATTTTTTCAGCCATTTCTGCGGGCTTACCTTCTGCTTTGATCATTTCGATGGCAATGGCTTTTTCCCTGTCTTTTGTTTCCTGGCTGATAGAGGTTTCATCTACTGCCAATGGATTCATAGCAGCGATCTGCATGGCTACATCTTTTCCTGCGTCAGCTGCTTCTTTGGTCATGGATACCAAAACACCCATACGGTTTGCACCGTGAATATAAGAAGCTACATAAGGTGCTTCTACTCTTTCAAATCTTGAAATAGCAATTTTTTCACCAATGGCTGCCAGTTTATCGTTGATCAGTTCTTCAACTTTAGAACCGTTAACGGTAACTCCGTTTAATTCTTCGGCTGATTTAACATCGTTGGCAATGGCTGCATCTGCAATAGATTGTGCAAAGGCAACGAAGTCTGCATTCTTGCTCACGAAATCTGTTTCACAGCTGATGCAAATCACGATACCACTTTTATGATCGGCTGTTGTTTGGGCAATGATCACCCCTTCTTTAGCTTCTCTGTCGCTGCGTTTAGCGGCAACTTTCTGGCCTTGTTTACGCAACCAGTCAATGGCTGCTTCAAAATCGCCGTTGCTTTCAGTTAGTGCTTTGCGGCAATCTAACATACCGGCTCCTGTTGTTTGACGTAATTTATTAATGTCTGCTGCTGTTATAGTAACACTCATTGTAATTGATAATTAAAAATTAAAAATTAATAATGTTTTAAAATAGTGAGTCTATAATTGTTGGGATAAACTCATCAATATAAAACACCTGTTTGTTCCATGAAGCGGATGGTTGGGCAATTATCTTGCTCCACCTGGTCCACCTGCTGGCCTTCTGCCACCTTGGCCCGGACCAGCTACACGACGTTTAGGTTGAGAAGCAACGCCTCTTCCACCACCACGTTTGTTGCGGTCGTCGCCACCATCAGCTTTTTGTTCAAAACGAGCTGCTTTGGCTTCTGCGCTTTCTTCCGTATCATGACTTTCTTCATCATCTTTATCTGCCTGACGCTCTTGTAATCCTTCTACAATCGCTGCTGTTAAATAGTTAACGATGATAGAAATAGATTTAGTAGCATCATCATTTGAAGGGATCGCAAAATCGATCTTATTAGGATCGCAGTTGGTATCTACCATTCCAAATGTGCTGATGTTGAGTTTTTTTGCTTCGGCCAGTGCAATATGTTCGTGCCCGATATCCACCATGAATAAAGCGGCAGGTACACGGCTGATCTGAGAGATACCACCCAGTACTTTTTCCATTTTATCCTTGTCGCGGGTTAAGGTAAGGCGTTCTTTTTTGGTCAGGCTTTCAGCGCTGCCATCAGCCAACATTTTTTCAATGTTCTGCATTTTCTTCACACTTTTACGAACCGTGTTGAAGTTGGTGAGCATTCCACCCAACCAACGCTCGGTAACATAAGGCATGTTCACGCGCTGAGCACATTCGCTTACAATTTCCTTGGCTTGTTTCTTAGTGGCCACAAACATGATTTTCTTTCCACTGCGGGCGATGGCTTTTAAAGCGGCAGCAGATTCCTGTAACCCTTCTACGGTTTTGTTCAGGTCAATGATGTGAATGCCTTTTTTTTCTGCGAAGATATAAGGCAACATTTTCGGATTCCATTTCTTTTTTAAATGGCCAAAGTGCACACCTGCTTCGAGTAACTGTTGCTGTAAGGAAGTATTATTTTCCATTGTATGTTATTAAAATAGTTTTTAAAAATTTGATGTTGGATCCCGCATACGGTCATCCATATCCAGTGGCTGATATTAACGTTTGCTGAACTGGAAGCTTTTCCTTGCTTTTTTGCGACCTGGTTTTTTACGCTCAACAGAACGTGGGTCACGTTTCAGCAATCCGGCTGCTTTCAAAGCAGGGCGGTAATCGGCACTCACTTCAAGCAGTGCTCTGGCAATACCCAGTTTAGCCGCTTCAGCCTGTCCTTTTACACCACCACCGGTAGCGTTGATCACCACATCAAATTTATCGGTAGACTCTACCGTTTTCAATGGTGCTTCCACCTGGTTTTGCAAATAAACCAGGGAAAAATAAGTTTTATAGTCTTTGCCGTTTACTGTGATCTTTCCGTCTCCTTTAGAAAGGAAAACACGGGTTACAGCTTCTTTTCTGCGGCCGACTGCGTTTTTTTGCTTTTCCATTTTTTGTATTTATTGTCATCCCGGTTTAATCCGGAATGCATCAGGTTTAGAATTTCAGATCTTTTGGTTGTTGTGCACCATGTGGATGTTCAGCACCGGCATACACAAATAATTTTTTGTACATCTGGCGACCCAAACGGTTTTTAGGCAACATGCCTTTTACCGCCCTTTCAATAATTACTTCGGGTCTGCGTTTCTGTAAGTTCTTGGCAGATTCTTCCTTACGGCCACCGGGGTAACCACTGTAATTATCATACACTTTGTCTTCCAGCTTATTTCCTGTAAACACCACTTTTTCGCAGTTGGTTACAATGATAAAATCTCCGCAATCAACATGGGGAGTATAATAGGCTTTGTTCTTTCCGCGAAGAACAGCGGCAATTTTTGCGCACATACGACCAACGGTTTGATTAGTACCATCCACAACGTACCAGTTGTGTGTAACGGTAGCCTCGTTCGCATGTTTTGTGGTGAAATGTAATTTGCTCATCTTGTTTATTTTTAGATTAGTTCCTTTAGCAACCAAAACTGCCGAAGGAGAAATAAACCACAGCTATCCCCGTGGTCTTAAATTTGGACGGCGAAGGTACAGGCAAGAGGCCTTAATTTCCAAAGAAAAAGGGAAGTATTTTTACTCGTGCTTTTGTAACTTATTGGTTATCAGTAAAAATTTTGACTAAAAATATTAATACTTGGGCTTATCCCGACAAGAACCGGGTAAAATCATGGCTTTTTTGAGCCCTGCTGCCCGAAAGTATCAGCAGTATATAATTTTTCACCATTCACAAAACAGGCCAGCACTTTGGCATTTAGCACATTCCGGATGGGACAATCCATCAGGTTGGTATCCAGTAGAATGAAATCGGCCATTTTTCCGGGTTCCAGACTGCCTTTCTCTTTTTCTTCAAAGGAAGCTTTGGCCGCCCAGATCGTCATTCCCCTTATTGCCGATTCACGGCTGAGGGCATTATTCATCTGGAATCCTCCAGCGGGATATTCTTTAGCATCCTGGCGGGCAACAGCAGCAAAGAATGTTTTGAACGGACTGATGTCTTCCACCGGGAAATCGGTACCCAGCGGTATCCATTGGTTCTGATCCATCAATTGTTTATAGGCATAGGCTGTTTTTACCCTTTCCTTGCCCAGTCGCTCCCCTGCCCAGTACATATCACTGGTGGCATGGGTAGGTTGCACCGAGGGTATAATATTATAGTCGCCGAAAAAATGAAGATCATTTGCATCGATCACCTGGGCATGTTCTATTCGCCAGCGCAGGTCGTTCTTCCCTTTTAAATATTTTGCATATACCTGCAGTATAGCGCGGTTGCCACTATCGCCAATGGCATGGGTGCACATCTGCCAGCCTTTTTGCGAAAGCAATTGGGCAACAGAATCGAAATGGGCTGCGGTACTCAACAAAAACCCCGACCAATTGGGTTGATCCTGATAAGGTTTCAGCAAACAGGCCCCGCGTGAGCCCAGGGCTCCATCGGCATACACTTTAAAAGCGTTTAACTGTAACCGTTCGGTCTTTATCTTTCCATAAGTGAACGCTGCCTCATAATTGGCTTTGTTGTCGCTTAACATCGCGTATACACGCATTTTAAGTTCTCCTTTTTTCTGCAGGCTATCAATGAATTTTACCATCGGATAATCCAGTCCGCATTCATTCACCGAGGTAAGTCCCACAGCAAAACAGTTTGCCTGTGCATTCAATAAAGCTTTCAATGTTTGTTGGGGACCTGCGCCCGGAACTTTCTGATAAACCAGATCAGTAGCATTGTCTACCAGCACCCCGGATAGTTTTCCGTTCTTGATGATGATCTCTCCACCGGCCACGATGGTTCCGGGTTTCAGCCCTGCCAGGTCAAGTGCTTTTTGATTGGCGACGATGGCATGCCCGTCGATGCGGGTCAGCAACACCGGCCTGTTTGGAAACATTTCATTCAGGGTTGTATTGTCGGGAAATTCTTTTTTAGACCAGTCGTTCTGGTCCCAGCCACGACCGATCAACCATTCTCCTTCGGGCAAGCTTTTTGCAAAATCACTGCACTGATGCAGTACATCTTCCCAGCTGTTAGTGCCGGTTAGGTTCAGGGTTTGCAGACTCATCCCATAGTTTACAAAATGCGTATGAGCATCTATGAACCCCGGGAATACCGCCTTCCCTGCTGCATCAATAATTTCCTTGGCCTCATAGGTAGCCATGATCGTCTCATTTTTTCCCAGCGCAACAACCTTTCCATCTTTTACGGCCATCGCTTCTGCCAGGGAAAACGCAGCATCCACCGTATAAATTTTGGCATGTTGGATGATCAGGTCAACTTTTGTTTTGGAACTGCATGACAATAATATGATCATGATTCCGCAGGCAAGGCTTGTTTTTAAGATGGCGATTAACCGCATAGAAAATGTTTTATCAAAAATACACAAAGCTGCCCGCATAATTTTTAACTTTGAAGCATGTATCAAGTAGCTCACACCAAGGCCTTGCAGGAATCAACTGAGCGGCTCCTAAAAAATAGTGATCCCGAAATTGCTGTAACTGATCTTGACGGGTTGCGAAATGTGCTTCGTTTTCACGAATACCGTTACTATGTACAAAACGATCCACTGATCAGTGATTTTGAATATGACCGATTGTACAAACAGCTGGATAGGTTTGAGAAAGCGCATCCGGATTCCATTACACCCGACTCTCCCACACAGCGTGTTGGCATGGGGTTGATCAAGGATTTTCCCAAAACGCAGCACCTGGTGCCGATGCTTTCGCTCGACAATTCTTATAACGCCGATGACCTGCTCGATTTTGATCGTAAGGCCCGTGAACTTTCGGGTTTGGGATCAATTGAATATTGTGTGGAACCGAAATTCGACGGGGCCAGTATTTCTCTGCTCTACGAAAATGATCTGCTGGTACGTGGGGTAACCCGTGGCGATGGAAATGTGGGAGACGAGATCACGGCCAATACCAAACAGATTAAGTCGGTGCCCCTTTCCGCCGCATTCAGTACCTATGGCATTCAACAGATCGAGATCCGGGGAGAAGTGTTGATGAATAAACACAATTTCAAAGCTTATAATGATACCCTGATCGAAGAAGGTATTCCTCCGCTTGCCAATCCGCGCAATGCCGCCGCAGGATCTTTGCGCATAAAAGATACGGCAGAGGTTAGTCGCAGAAACCTGGAAGCTTTTTTATACCATGTTAGTTTTTATGTAACGGAGACAAATAACCTGGTCCCTACCACCCATTCGGCCATGCTGGAAATGTTGTGGAACCTGGGATTCAGAAGTCCGAAAAAGGAAATGAAAATATTTCACGGCATTGAAGGCGTGATCAGCGAGGTGCAAGCATTTGAAAAGAAACGCGATGAGCTGGCCTATGAAATAGACGGAATGGTGATCAAGGTGAATGATCTGAAATTGCAGGAGCGGCTGGGCATGACCTCGCATCATCCGCGCTGGGCGGTGGCTTTTAAATTTAAAGCAAGGCAGGCCACCAGTAAATTATTGTCGGTAGAATTTCAGGTAGGCCGTACCGGTGCCATTACTCCGGTAGCAAAAATTGAACCTGTACAAGTGGGTGGCGTAACCGTTAGTAGCATTTCTATTCACAATGAAGATTATATCCGCGAGAAGGATCTGCAATTAGGCGACAGTATTTTAATTGAGCGAAGCGGGGATGTGATCCCGCAGATCGTAAAATCATTTCCCGAATTAAGGGATGGCACGGGAAAGAAAATTGAATTCCCGAAGACCTGCCCGGTTTGCGATAACGCCTTATTCAAGCCCGAAGAAGATGCGGTATGGAGGTGTATCAACCTTGCTTGTACTGCCCATATCGTGGAAGGGATCATTCATTTTGTGAGCAGGGATGCCATGGATATACGCAGTTTTGGCGAGGCCAATGTGCGAAAATTTTATGAGCAGGGGCTGTTGAAGGATATCCCGGGTATTTACCGGCTCGATTTTAATGAAATAGCTAAGTTAGAGGGCTTTGGAAGCAAATCGATCTTGAATATGCAAGCGGCCATTGAAAGTTCAAAAACGCAACCGCTGTATCGTTTGATCTATGCACTGGGGATTCGGTATGTGGGCGAAACCACCGCTAAAACACTGGCCAATGCCGTGGATCATTTGATGGATTTCGCCGAATTTTCCGAAATCAAATTACAGGAATTGGAAGATGTAGGCGTGAAAGTAGCCAAAAGCGTATATGAGTTCTTTCACCATAACGATAACCTGCAGTTGCTAACCCAACTGGAAGGCCTAGGGGTAAATTTGAAAAATGAAAAAAAGGATCTGGCATTAGAGGGTACACTTGCTGGTCAGACCTTCTTATTCACAGGTACGCTTGCACGCCTGAAAAGGTCTGAAGCAGAGGCTATGGTAGAAAAGTTAGGTGGCAAAATAATTGGAGGGGTAAGCAGTAAGTTGAACTACCTTGTGGTGGGCGAGGACGCGGGCAGTAAGCTAGAGAAAGCAAAAAAAATACAAACAGTGAAAATCATCACTGAAGAAGAATTTTTAAAAATGCTACCTAGTTAGCGAAAGGTTTTTTATATTTATATGACGAGTTCTTAAAACACAAACAACTTTTTGTTCCTTCTTACCCTAATGATGGAACATCACACCTTAAATCATTTTATTATGATTAAAAAAATCCCAGGCGAAGTATGGAAACAAATCCAGTTCAGCGGCCACAAACAACTTCGCAAAAAGTATGCAGTTTCCTCTCTAGGCCGTGCCGCTAGTTATTCAGATCATATCGAGAAAGATGGTAAACTCTTAAATGGTTCACTGACCTCTGGATATAAAACCCTGAACCTGCATGTAGAGAATGGCAATGGTACCATTTATATTCATCGTGAAGTGGCTAAGTTATTTTGTAAAAAAGCATCTCCCAAACATAAATTTGTGGTGCACATCAACCACAAAAAGAATGACAACAGTTTCAAGAATCTGAAATGGGCCAACCTGATAGAGGTGAGTGCTCACCAGCAAAAAAGTCCCGAAAAGATCGCGTATAAAAAACGCCAGGCCAACCGGACAGAAGGTTTGAAACTCAATGCCACACAGGTTAAAGCCATTAAGGACACCATCAATAATCCAAAAAGGAAATTAACCTATAAGCAACTGGCCACTAAATATAAAGTAAGTGAAATGACCCTGTATCGCATCAAAAGCGGTGAGAACTGGGGTAAGGTAAAATAATATGTTTTTAAAAAAGCGTAAATAGGAATTGGCCATCGCCGATTCCTATTTTTTATTTTGTAAAGAAAATAGTTCCGCCATGATACAAGCCGACACGCTGAAATTTTTAAAGGCCCTCAACAAGAACAATAATAAACAATGGTTTGATCTGCATCGTGATCAATACGAAACAGCGAAAACAGATTTCAGTTTATGGGTTGAACAAATGATCAAAGCTATTGCTGCATTCGATCCGCCCATTGGACAGTTGATGGCCAAAAATTGTATGTTCCGCATCAACCGCGATGTTCGATTCAGCAAAGACAAGCGACCTTATAAAAATAATTTTGCAGGTTATTTCAATGCAGGCGGCAAAAAAAGTAATGGCGCGGGATATTATTTTCACCTGGAACCTGGCAATAGTTTTCTTGCAGGAGGGCTGTGGATGCCCCCATCGGCCGACCTGGCCAAAATAAGGCAGGAGATCGATTACTGTTTCGCCGACTGGAAGAAATTAACCGGGAGTGCCGGATTTAAAAAACAATTTTCCGCCGGACTGGATAGTGCAGATATGCTGGTAAGGGCACCAAAAGAGTATGATGAGCTTCATCCAGCTATCAAATTCTTGAAATTAAAAAGTTTTATTGTTCGTAAACCTGTTGATGATGCAGCATTACTGCAAAAGGGACTGGTAAGTTCAGTGGCAAATGCATTTAAAACAATGAAGCCAATGATCGATTTCTTAAATCATGCGGTAGAGCCCCTATAAAAAATATGGCCAGAGATAAAAATCTCCGGCCTTGCTTACCTCTGAAACCACAAGAAAAAATTTAAATATATATATCGTTATTAATGATATTAAAATAAAATAACCTGCACAATGTCCAATCAGACATGCATGTCAGGCTTTAAATAAGATAGGTGGAAAGATAACCGAGCAGGCTGTAAAATTAGCATTTTTCTTAAAATAACCGCAAAATATTTTATGCGTCAACCCCGGCAGCCTTCATTTCACGGGCGGCATATTCCATTAATTTACGGCGTTTCCGATTGTACCACCACTTAGGAGTGGTCTTTTTCATCAGGGTATCGATACTACGCATCCCAAACAGCTTCCAAACGCCGGTAAGCTTGCCTCCTAAACTCGGTTGTAATGCACGGAGGCTCATAGCGAAACCTGCTTCCAGATACTCCATATGGTGCCAGTATCCGGCGGGCATGAACAAGGTATCGCCATGTTCCAGGATCACCTCATACCCTTTAGCAAGTTTGGTGGCGGGGAAGTTTTGATAATCAAAATCCTGGCTATAATTAGCAAAATTGGCCAGACTCAGTACTTCCCAGGGTTTTCGGTACAGTTTATACTGTTCTTCAAAAGGGAACAACAATACTTTTTTGCGGCCTACAAACTGGGTATGCAGGATATGGCTCATGTCGATATCAAAATGCAGATGGGTCACTGAACCCTGACCCCCTACAAACAACATGGGGAATTTCTTTACAAAGCCTTTCATGAATTGATCGGGCCAGGTAAAATCGGCAGTAAGCTGCGGTGCATGTTGCAAAATATTGAACAGAAAAATTCGGAGGTCGAGCGGACCCGCTTTTACTTTTTTAAGATAGTCGCCAAACTTCATGTAGGCATCTGCGGTATTGATCGGTGTATACGCATCGCTTTTGATGTTGTTATACACCCCAACTTCCTTCTCCCCCACCAGATCGATGAAGTAATCCCAGTTCCACTTTTGATAGGCGGACCAGGAAGTCGACAGGTCCTTAATTACCAGTGGCTTCATGGTATTATAATATAACTTCCTAAAATCTTCAGAAGATATATTTTTGACAGTGTCAACCGGCTTTAATTGCATGGCAAGTGAATTTATCCATTCCAAAAATAGCAATTAAAAATTTGCAGGCATACAAAAAACAGATAAAAACGAATAATGGTTAGTTTTGTCCGAAAGAGCAGTATAGGCTCTTCAACAAGAATAATATTTTCTTCACTAAGCTATCATAAACATCAACGACCATGGCCGTTCATTTTCATGCATTAAAAATTAAGCGACTGACCCACGAAACATCAGATGCTGTTAGTATAGAATTTGACGTACCGGATGCATTGCGCAGCGAATTTGAATTTGAACAAGGCCAGAATATCACCATCAAAAAACTGATCGACGGGGAAGAGATCAGGCGCTCCTATTCCATCTGTTCGGCACCATATGAAAACAAGTTGACGATCGCCGTGAAACAGATTGCCGGAGGAAAATTTTCCAACTATGCCTTACAAGAACTTAAGGCAGGTGACGAACTGGATATTTTACCCCCCACCGGAAAATTCAATACCCGTTTGGATGCGGGAAACAAAAAAAATTATCTTGCTATTGCAGCAGGTAGTGGTATCACACCGATCATCTCCATCATTAAAGCCACGCTGAAGGCAGAACCAGAAAGTAATTTCACGCTGGTTTTCGGGAACCGGGGCCGTCATTCCATCTTATTCTTTGAAGCCCTTGAAGGCCTCAAGAACAAATACATCAACCGTTTCAACCTGGTGCATATACTAAGCAGGGAAGCAACCGATACCCCGGTAAATTCCGGTAGGATCGATGAAGCTAAATTGAAAGAACTGAGTCAGTTCATCGCAATTGCTAAGATGGATGAATATTTTATTTGCGGGCCCGAAGCCATGATCTTCTGTGCAAAAGATTTTTTAACGGCAGAAGGCGTTGCCTTGCAAAAAATACATTTTGAATTATTTACTACTCCCGGACAAACCAAGTCGGTAGCAAGAAATGAAAATCAAAAAAACAAGGATGAAGGCCCAACCAGTCAGATTACGGTGAAATTAGACGGAAGGAGTTTTGATTTTACCCTGGGATATAACGGAGCTTCCTTATTGGATGCTGCTTTACAACAGGGAGCAGATCTGCCATTTGCCTGCAAGGGCGGGGTTTGTTGCACTTGTAAGGCAAAACTTTTATCTGGACAAGTAAAGATGGATGTGAACTGGGGACTAGAGCAGGAGGAGATCGAGCAGGGATACATTCTTACTTGTCAGAGTCACCCCATCACTGAAAAATTGGTGGTGGATTTTGATATCAAGTAATTACTAAAGAAATAGCATTTCGGATTGTTGGTATTTTGAACTCGTTTTATAACCCGTCTTCGACATCCCGATAGCTATCGGGACAGACGGACAGCTTTCTTTTATGTTGATGTAGCACTGTTGTCATGCTGAGCTTGTCGAAGCATGTCGAGAGTGGTCGAAACATTCATAGAAAGCGGTAACTAAATTAAAGGAGATTAGTCCTTTTCAAGATGGAAACGAACTGTTGTGAGTTATTTTATATTTTTACGTGCTAAACATTAACCTATGCCGGTACAAGACCTTGAAAAGATTTTTCAGGAAAAGATCGATCAGGAAATAAAGATCGAGCCACGCGACTGGATGCCTGAAGCCTATCGCAAAACAAATATCCGGCAGATCAGTCAGCATGCACACAGCGAAGTGGTAGGCATGTTGCCCGAAGGCAACTGGATCAGCAGGGCTCCTTCTTTAAAAAGAAAAGCCATCCTGTTGGCTAAGGTACAAGACGAAGGCGGGCATGGCCTGTATTTATATTCCGCTGCCGAAACACTGGGCATGAGCAGGGATGAAATGATCAGCGACCTGTTGAGCGGGAAAGCAAAATATTCTTCCATCTTTAATTATCCGGCGCTTACCTGGGCCGATATGGGTGCCGTTGGATGGCTGGTAGATGGTGCTGCCATTTTAAACCAGGTAATGTTATGTCGCACTTCATATGGACCCTATGCACGGGCCATGGTACGCATTTGCAAAGAAGAAAGTTTTCACCAGCGCCAGGGTTTTGAAGCCCTGCTGGTGTTGAGCAGAGGCACCGATGCACAAAAAGCCATGTGTCAGGAATCCATCAATCGTTGGTGGTGGCCCAGTTTGATGATGTTTGGCCCTAAGGATAGCGAAAGCACCAACAGCGACCAAAGCATGAAATGGAAGATCAAAAGAAAGACCAATGATGAACTGCGGCAGCAGTTTGTAGATATGATTGCCGAACAGATCAAAGTGCTGGGTATGCGCTTACCCGATGATCAGTTGAAATGGAATGAGGAACGAAAGCATTATGATTTTGGCGAGATCAACTGGGATGAATTCTGGAATGTGGTGAAAGGCAATGGTCCCTGCAATAAACAAAGATTAGATGCCCGGAAAAAAGCACATGATGATGGGGCTTGGGTAAGGGCGGCCGCTTTAGCCTATGCCGCAAAAAAGATCAACACTAAAAACGAAAAAGCAGCTTAAACATTTTTATATGGCATTCCAGATCAACAAAAACTTTTATGGCGATATCCCCGACGATGGTTCGGGCGCAACCCTTCCGCAAACGGCTACCGAAACTAAAAATGAATGGCCGCTATGGGAGATCTTTATCCGCAGTAAACAAGGCCTCGATCATAAGCATGTAGGTAGTTTACATGCCGCTGATGCAGCCATGGCGATAGAAAATGCAAGGGATGTGTATACCCGAAGAATGGAAGGCGTAAGCATCTGGGCTGTAGAAAGCAAATATGTGCACGCCAGTAATCCCGATGATGCAGAAAGTTTTTACGAACCTTCGGAGGATAAGATTTACCGGCATCCAACTTTTTATCAACTGCCCGATGAAGTGAACCATATGTAAGCCCGCTGAGAAAAAGCAACAAGCATCACCATGAACGATCCACTTAATAAATACATCCTGCACCTGGCCGATAACGCCCTGATCCTTGCCCAGCGCAATGGGGAATGGTGCGGGCATGGCCCTATTCTGGAACAGGATATCGCCATCACGAATATTTCGCTCGACCTACTCGGACAAGCAAGAAATTTTTATCAGTATGCCGCCAGCCTGCAGGGCAATGATGCTACGGAAGATTCCCTCGCCTACCTCAGGATAGAAAATGAATACCGCAATGGCCTGCTGGTGGAACAACCGAATATAGATTGGGCGCAAACGATATTGCGGCAATATTTTTTTAGCACATATCAGTACCTGTTATACGAAAAATTACAGGCTGCAGATGATGCCCAGCTGGCAGCCATTGCTGCAAAAGCATTGAAAGAAGTTAGCTATCACCTACGCTGGAGCCGCGAATGGGTGATTCGGCTGGGAGATGGAACAGCTGAAAGTCATCGCCGGATGATACAAGCGGTTGATGCATTATGGCGCTATACCGGAGAATTGTTCATTCCGGCTGATTATGAAAATCAGGTAGGCGTTGATGTTAGTCTGATCAAGGACGCATGGACAGAACAGGTAAACGTTGTAATGGCCGAAGCCGGAATTTCCTTACCTGAGAAAACTTATATGCAAACAGGTGGTAAACAAGGCATCCATACCGAACACCTGGGTTATATACTGGCCGAGCTGCAATACGTACAGCGGGCTTATCCCAATTCCTCATGGTAAGCAACCCCACCATAACCGAGTCGCAGATCTGGGATATACTTGCCTCAGTATGCGATCCCGAAATTCCTGTACTCAGCATCGTGGATATGGGCATCGTAAGAAAGGTTTATCTCGAAGAAAATAACCCGGTGATCATTATTACGCCTACCTATACCGGATGCCCGGCCATGGACATGATCACCATGCAGATCAGGATGGCATTATTGGAACATGGATTTACACAAATTACGATTAGGAGTGAATTGGCTCCGGCCTGGACAACCGACTGGATGACGGAAGAAGGCAAAAGAAAATTGCAGGAATATGGCATCGCTCCGCCTAACCCATCCACCACGCCACTTTCCGAACAGATCATTCAATGCCCGCAATGCCGGTCAAACAATACCAAATTGCTAAGTGAATTTGGCAGCACGGCCTGCAAGGCCCTTTATCAATGCCAGGATTGTAAAGAACCCTTCGATTATTTTAAGTGCCATTAGTGCAATAGCTGTTGTAAATTGTATATCGAAAATCAATCGTATGTCATCCATTCTATTTGAAATTAAAAAAGGGGTAGCCCATATCACCCTTAACCGCCCCGATAAGTTCAATGCCTTCAACCGCGAAATGGCCTTGCTGATGCAGGCAAAATTAGACGAAGCCGCTTCCTTGCATGAAGTACGTTGCGTACTCATTACCGGAGCCGGAAAAGCATTCAGTGCGGGACAGGATATCAGCGAACTGGTTGGCGAAAATAAAATTGAGATCAAACAAATTCTTGCAGAACATTATAATCCGATTGTTAAGCGTATCCGCAATTTGCCCAAACCCGTAGTGGCCGCCGTAAATGGTGTGGCTGCTGGCGCTGCTGCCAATATTGCGCTATGCTGTGATGTGGTAGTGGCTTCAGAAGGCGCGTCGTTTATACAGGCATTCAGCAAGATCGGACTGATACCGGATAGTGGTGGAAGTTTTACCTTGCCCCGATTGATCGGCTGGCAAAAAGCAAGCGCCCTGATGATGACCGGCGATAAGGTATCAGCAACCGCTGCCGAAAAAATGGGAATGATCTATCAGGTGTTCACCAATTCTGCATTTGAAGAAGCCTCCAGAACATTAGCGCAAACCCTGGCCGAGATGCCCACCCGTGGACTGGCCTATACCAAGCATGCGCTGAACCATGCCTTTACCAATAGCTGGGAAGAACAACTATTGCTGGAAGATGAATACCAGCAAAAAGCTTCCATGACCGAAGACTATCAGGAAGGAATAAACGCTTTTTTGAATAAAACAATTCCTCATTTTAAAGGGCACTGATATGATATCCGAAAATTCCACAACCCCTGGAGAAGTAGTTGCTCATATGCTGGAACATGACCTGTTCAGCCAATGGCTCGGCATTTCCTTACTGGAAGTAAAAGCAGGTTATAGCAAGATACAAATGACCGTACGTAAGGAAATGATCAACGGATTCGGGATCGTACATGGAGGAATTGCCTTCGCCTTATCGGATAGTGCTTTTGCCTTTGCCTGCAACAACCGGAATATTCTATCCGTAGCCCTCGACACTTCCATCAATTTCATCAAACCGGTACAGGTAGGCGATCTGCTTACCGCTGAAGCTACCGAACTGCATAACGGAAAATCCACCGGGCTCTACCAGATCAGGGTATATAATCAAAATAACCATTTAGTTGCCCTGTTCAAGGGAACCTGCTACCGTACCCATAAATCATTGATCTAATAGATAATATTTTTCTTGCATCTGAGTAAAAGTTTTTATACTTTACCTGCCTGCATATTTTTCTTTTCATTAAAACCTTGAATAATGAAAACGATTTCTATCTGGGCAAGCCGCCATGTCATGATCACCAGATACCTGGTTGCCATCATCAAATTGATATTAGCCGCAATGGCTTATTATACCGGAATGGCCCTGTACCGCATGCAGGTTATTGTTCCCGGCAATGCACTTTTAATCAGCTCGCTGGTTGTATTTCTAGCGATTGCCTTTATTTATCCCAACCGGAAAAAAATAGTTCATTCAACGCGATGGCATTATGCCAAACAAAAAACTTGTGATATCATCATCGGACTTTGCTCATTTGTAAGCATCGCGGCCATGGTAAATAACGGCGATATCGTTAATACCTATTCTCATACCTATGGCTCTGGCATCATCAAACATCCTATAACGGCTACTGAACTTTTACAGGCCTTCAACAGCGGTGAAAAAACATCCTTTACCCCAAAAGAAAAAAGAATATTAAGAAAAGAATTTTACCGGCAGTTAAAGATCTATGCAGTGGCCAAATTGAATCATGATGCCAAGCAATCGGGTGAGGCCTGGAAGATCGCGCTGACAATAGTAGCTGCATTAGGATTACTATTCTTAGTAGCCAGCCTTGCATGTTCCCTATCCTGCAATGGCTCTGATGCTGCAGCGGTCATTGTAGGTGTACTCGGATTGGTTGGAATAATTTGGGGAGCAGTTGCCCTGATCAGAAGGATCAATCGAGGTCCCAATAAACCGGGAAAGCCAAAAGAAGAATAACTTTGTGGGTACAAAGTATTTTTCATGATATATCAGTTCAAATCATTCATCCCGGTAGTTGACCCCAGTTCATTTATACACCCCCTGGCAGCCGTAACGGGCAATGTTGTCATTGGCAAGCATTGCTATATAGGCCCCGGTGCTGCACTCCGTGGCGATTGGGGAAAGATCATTTTGGAAGATGGTTGCAATGTGCAGGAAAATTGTTGCATCCATATGTTTCCGGGTACCACCGTATTATTGAAAGCGGGAAGCCATATTGGTCATGGTGCTATCATTCATGGTGCCGAGATCGGAAAAAATTGTATGGTGGGCATGAATGCAGTGGTGATGGACAATGTAGTATTGGGCGATGAATGTATCGTGGGTGCACTTACGCTCATCAGAGCAGATGTGATCATTCCTGCCAGATCGGTAGTAGTGGGCAACCCCTCAAAAATTGTGAAAGCCGTAACCGATGATATGCTTGCCTGGAAAACTGCAGGTACTCAGTTGTATCAACAGTTGCCACTTGATATGCAAGAACACTGGAAACCCTGCGAGCCACTTCGTGAAATAAATGAAACTCAAGATCCGAGACCTACAGACTATAAAACCTGGAATGAAACTAAATGATCAACGGTTATCTTTCCACAGCAATTTTTCAGCAGATTTTTCTTGATTAAAATCGGGTAAGGATCCGTCGCCCCTTCCGGTAAATCCGCCATCAGGATGGCCGAGCAGTTTGCATGTACTATCAAATACCTCACTGAAAAAATCACAACAGGGTGGCGTTACATAATAAACGGTATGCTTTTTATACTGATAGCTGTAAATGCTTCTTGGCGGATTCTGTACCGGTTCTTTTTTGATCTTAGTGATCAGTTGCTGAATACAAACCGGTAAAGGAGCTTTCTTTTTTTTCTTTTTTACCTGAAAAGATGCACAAATCAGTACGATACCCAATAAAAGAAAGATCGATTTTTTCATAGCCATAATTAATGTGTGGGATACAAATGTAATACCAATTATCATCAAAATTCAGGCCTACCCTAGCTAACCAACCCTTTATTCTGTACAACTGTAGAAAACTTTACGGACCTTTGCGCCATACATGGAAAAATCAAATTTTGTTGACCAGATAAAGATTTTCTGCCACAGTGGCCACGGAGGCGCCGGCAGCAAACATTTTATGCGCAATAAACTCACTGCCAAAGGTGGACCGGATGGCGGAGACGGAGGGCGTGGAGCACATATCATTTTAAGGGGTAATTCACAGTTATGGACACTCCTACACTTACGTTATTTTAAGAATATTCTGGCCGAAGATGGAGAAAACGGAAGCAAGAATAATTCGAGTGGAAAAACCGGTAAAGACATCATCATTGAAGTTCCGCTGGGCACCATCGCCCGCGATGAGGAATCGGGTGAAAAAGAAATTGAGATCCTGGAAGACGGACAAGAAGCCATCCTGATGAAAGGAGGCCGGGGCGGTTTGGGTAATAGCAATTTTAAGACAGCTACCAACCAGGCCCCCGATTATGCACAACCCGGAGAAGATGGTGTAGAAGGCTGGAAAGTATTGGAGTTAAAAGTATTAGCAGATGTAGGACTGGTGGGTTTCCCCAATGCCGGAAAATCGACCTTACTATCAAGCATAACCGCAGCAAGACCCAAGATCGCTGATTATGCATTTACCACACTGGTGCCCCAACTGGGCATGGTGGAATATCGGGATGGAAAAAGTTTTTGTATTGCCGACCTTCCCGGTATCATTGAAGGAGCAGCAGAAGGAAAGGGCCTGGGACATCGTTTCTTACGCCATATTGAACGCAATTCCATTTTACTGTTCCTGATCCCTGCCGATAGCAAGGACCATAAAAAAGAATTTGAGATCTTACGCAATGAACTGGAAGAATACAATCCTGAAATGCTGCAAAAGGATTTCGTGATCGCGGTGAGCAAAACAGATATGCTAGATGAAGAATTAAAAACGGCCATTCAAAAAGAACTACCATCAAATATTCCGCATATTTTTATTTCATCGGTTACCGGACTAGGATTGCCCGAACTCAAAGACCTGCTCTGGAAAACACTCAATGCAAATCCTGCACAATAACATACCCGGTTTGGGGTATTGCGAATGGCAAATAGTATTGGTATCTTAAGGCCAAAACCAGGCCTTTCATGCATTCAATTTTTCAGTTTATACAACGGATAGCTGCTGCCATTTGGCATCGGTTAAAAAAAACTTTGCAGTTCATTTCATTATGCATCAGCACGCTTGTCCTGCTAGCGCCAGCCATGCTTTTTTTACTGGCCACTTGGTTCTGCTTCTGGAACCTACCCCAGGGTAAAGATGTATTGCTGGCCATGCTGGAAAGAAAATGGGTTGGCGGCATCGTTTTATTGTCGGTGCTTTTTTCAGGTATGGTGAACTGGTATAGCAGTCGCATCCTCCTCAACCGAAAAAAATTGATCATTGAAGGCATTGAAGCAATCGCTTTTCAGTTGCCCAGGATCATCGGCTTTTCTTCTTTCAGCATCATCTGGATTGCATTGTTACGCCTGCCCAAAGATGCATACCTGCATGTTCACGTTGGTAAAGGCTACGATTGGTTACTGTTGCTGATCAGCCTGATCATTTATTTTGTTCTCGATAAGATTTTTTCATTTGTACGTGATAAAAAATTAAAAGTAGCCCGTGATGAAGAGCAGGATGATCTTGCCTTGTTGCGCAGTAAGGATCTTCATGAAAAAAATAAATTCGACCGAATTTTTCTGATGATGGGCATTGCGCTTTTACTTTTAATAGTATTGAATACCCTAATTCAACAAGCTTGGCTGCTGTTTGTTTCGGTACTGCTGTTGCAATGCTTATTCCTATTCATGGTGGTGATCCGCAGGGGCCGCATCCCTTTGCAAAAAGAAAATGAAATGTTCCTGGATATACCGCAGAATTATCCTTCTGCCATCGAATGGCAACAGGCAACTCATGCTGCCGGCGCTGATGTTCATGTAGGCTTATGGGAACAACTGCTATATCAATGCAATATCCAGAAAAAAGAAAAAGTATTTTTCATTGCCTATAATATCCTTTCAGCACTATTGCTTTGCATATACTTACTGGCCATTTTTAATTATGGGTTTTCCGTGATCCTGGGAAGCTTTGCCTGTTTGCTCATTGCCTTTGGAGTGATGGTAGGATTTTTCAGCATGGTGAGTATGGCCTCTATCATTTCGAAAGTGAATATTCATGTGATGCTTTGGATCCTAGCATTTATCATCGGAAGTCTTGTTGAATTACACTGGACAAACCTTATACACAGTAGCGATCCGAAGCAACTCGTATTCAGCAAAAGGCCCAGTTTACTTTCTTATTTTGATCAATGGACAACCAACAGGAAAATAGATATTGAAAAAGATTCCACCTATCCGGTCTTCTTTGTGCTGGCCGATGGCGGAGCTTCCAGAAGCGGATACTGGACCGCAGGGGTACTGGGCCAACTGGAAGACAGCACCCACGGTCAATTTTCGGAACACCTGATCTGTTTATCCGGCGCATCCGGCGGCAGCGTAGGCAACGGCAGTTTTCTGGCCTTATTAAAATACCGTGATGCCCTGAAAGCTACCGGCAAGACCTATACGCAGGGCGCCACCGAATTCCTGCAGTCTGATTTCCTCACCTATACCCTGGCCCGAACACTGGGGCCCGATATTGTTCGTCCGATTATACCGCTTCCATTTATCGACGACCGCGCAACTGCACTGGAGCAGGCCATCGAAGTGGGGGAAAATTCCTTTCTGCAAAAAAAATTCAGTACTCCGCTTTCCGAGTTCATTCCGTTTACTAACGGGAATGATAAGCTGCCAATGATCTGCATCAACAGTACCCGCATGCAGGACGGACACCCTGCTGTGCTCAGTACCGTACAACTGGATGCTGGGGTATTTGGACAACGCATCGACCTATTAAAAGATTTTACTCCCGGCACGGACATCAAACTCAGTACTTCCGTGGTGTTGGGTGCAAGGTTTCCATATATCAGTCCTGCCGGAAGGATCGGCAACAGCTATTATGTAGATGGAGGGTATTTCGATAATTCCGGTGCCGGTGTGGTGAATGAAATGATCATCGCCTTCCGGAATTTTATCAATACAGAACGGCTTCAAAAACCCTATTTAAGCAAACTCAGGTTCTATGTGATCCATGCCGAGAATGGATATAATAATTTCGGCAGCATTTCAAAAGTGAATACGGTGGTGAATGACCTGGCCTCTCCCGTGCTTACATTGGTGGGTGCATTTGGCACACAAACTTCGGTGAACGACTGGCGACTGGAACAATATATGAGATCATTGCCCGAAGCATTGCCAGCTGAGCCCGGCTATTATCATGTAAACCTGTACAGCGACAAATCCGAACATGAAGAGTATCCCATGAATTGGGCCATCTCGGATTATTATATCCAAAAAATGAACAGGCAACTTCAGCATAATCCTGAATTAAAGAATTTATTCAGCTGGTTGCATACAAGGCTCAGTTGGTGATCAAGGCATCGGGATATAATCTTTACCTGATTGGATTATCTTTATTAAAAACAAGAGCTTGTCTGTAATTTTCCGCTACATAAAAGATTATTACCAAACGGTATTTCATCCGCTATACTTTTTTTTAATGTGCCTGCTCATGGGCACGCTGATCTATTTAAATTACTGGCATGGACTTGAATTGAAATATATCAGGGGCGGACAAAACCCCGGTGAACAATTCCTTGGTTATTACCTTTTATATGCCATTCCATTTGCTATCGCTTTTTTTATTCAACGGATTTTTTTTACCGAGCATAGTTATTTCAAAAATTATTGGTTTTGGATCATCTTGTTTGTGGCTCCTGCTTTTTTTGCTTTTCGGGTAAATTTTACTGTGCAGGAGGACTTATTTAAACAGATCTGGACCGGCGATACACTAAGGTTTTGGCAACATAGTCTGAACTGGGTGGTAAGGGTAATCGTGGTGATGATACCCGTTTACCTGCTCTGGTGGATCAAAGACAGAAAGCATCAACCCTTTTATGGAACGAAGAAACTGGATACCCTGCAACCATATCTGTGGATGTTGATCATCATGCTGCCCTTGATCGCTATTGCCAGTACACAAACAGATTTTCAGGCCCTATATCCTCGTGCAAAATTTTTGACTGCACTGCAACTGCCCAATAAAACATTACACTACTTCATTTATGAATTATGCTACGGATTTGATTTCGTGAGCATCGAATTTTTCTTTCGGGGATTTTTGATCTTATCCCTTGCAAAGATCTGTGGCAAGCACTGCATTTTACCGGTAGCCTGTTTTTATTGTGCCATTCATTTTGGAAAACCCATGGGAGAAGCGATCAGTAGTTTCTGGGGTGGCCTCTTGCTTGGCATCGTAAGTTATCACAGCAGAAGTATTTGGGGTGGACTGATCGTACACCTTGGCATTGCCTGGATGATGGAAGTGGGTGGATGGATGGCATTGTTTATCAAAGGCTAATTTCCGGTATGGGCAGGCAACTAATGAAAAAGAAAAGGTATCTTATGGTAATTAACCTTGGCTATTTTACTGATAATTTGAGTGGTTTTACTGAATCATCTCTTTAAAATGAAGTTTAATTTTAGGTCTTCAAGATGAAAACAATTGGCACCATATTGTTGTTGTTTTTTTTAACTGTGAGCCTTTGCTCCTGCCCCTATAGTTCACCGTATAAATTAGATGATAGTCCTGGCATTTATGTAGAAGATGTGCTGCTCGGAAAATGGGCCACCTTTGTAAAAAGTACCCGCAGCAACCGCGAAGAGCCGATCAAACTGGTGCTGAGCAAAAAAAATGACACGGAATACAATATTTGTTTCACCGGTTACCTTGATGAGTTAAAACCATTTCGTGTGATCAGTGCCGACTCAATAAGCGGTACAGCATTTATGTCGACCCTTGCCGGCAGGCAATTTTTAAATATCAATATCAAATCTTCTTATTATATCGCCGAATTAAAATATGAAGGAGATAAACTTTCACTGTTGCCGCTGGTTGAACATTTCACTTCCAAAATGATCTTCAATAATAATGACCTGCGCAATTCGGTTGAATTTCATTATAAAAGCAGGGTACATCCCATGCTCGATACTGAATTCTGCTTGAAGGATATGGTACGGGTAAATTGATAATATTTCCCATTAGAAATTTTTCTATTGTAACCGAATTGATTTGGCCCACTTGATGGCAGGTAGTTGACTGCGGGCATTTGTTTTTCCGTAATTTGGTATTCCTAAACGATTGACTATGCCACTCAGCAAAATTGCCGGTATCGGTTTTTATGTACCCGCCAATGTATTCACCAATGATGATATGAAACAGTATATGGATACCAGTGATGAATGGATCCAGGAACGGACCGGTATCAAAGAACGGCGTTATGCCGATCGGCTGGGCGAAACTACCACCACCATGGGCGTAAAGGCAGCAACCATTGCCATAGAAAGGGCGGGCATCACCCCACAGGATATAGACTTTATCATATTTGCTACCCTGAGTCCCGATTATTATTTCCCAGGCTGCGGGGTGTTGTTGCAACGGGCCATGAAGATGAAAGAGATCGGTGCCCTCGATGTTCGCAACCAATGCAGCGGTTTCGTTTATGCCTTATCGGTAGCAGATCAATTTATCAAGACGGGCATGTATAAGAATATCCTGGTGGTGGGTAGTGAGAAGCATTCATTTGGTTTGGATTTTAGCACAAGAGGAAGAAATGTTTCGGTGATCTTTGGCGATGGAGCCGGCGCGGTGGTTTTGCAACCCACTACAAAATCGGGACAGGGCATTTTAAGTACGCATCTGCATAGTGATGGTTCCAGTGCCGAGATCCTGGCCATGTATAATCCGGGCACGCACGCCAACCATTGGGTAAATGAAAAAGTGGGCAGCTTTGATGAAGCAGCAATAGGACAGCAATTCATCAGCCATGCCATGATCGATGAAGCACAACTTTTTCCCAATATGGACGGGCCTGCGGTATTTAAAAAAGCCATCGAAAAATTTCCGGAAG
Source organism: uncultured Bacteroidota bacterium (assembly GCA_903878475.1). Lineage (GTDB taxonomy): Bacteria > Bacteroidota > Bacteroidia > Chitinophagales > Chitinophagaceae > Ferruginibacter. The sequence continues at coordinate 32,942 of CAIRHQ010000205.1, forward strand.
TGATCAATGAGGCCCTGCAGAAAAATGGGTTAACCACCAACGATCTGAAACTGCTGATCCCGCATCAGGCCAATCTGCGTATTGCTCAGTTTGTGCAACACAGAATGAAACTGCGCGATGATCAGGTATACAATAATATCCAGCAATACGGCAATACTACTGCAGCATCCATACCCATTGCCCTTTGTGAGGCCTGGGAAAAAGGATTGGTGAAAGAAGGTGACCTTATTTGTTTGGCAGCCTTTGGCAGCGGATTTACTTGGGCAAGTGCCCTGCTTCACTGGTAGCATTCACCGATAATACCATGGCGGTTTTTTGTTATATTTACGTACTAAAACTTTCACCATGAAACTTAAATCAGCAATCATTTTACTCTGCCTGTTCTGCGTTACCCAAACCTACGCACAACTGAATGTAAATGTATTCATCAATGGCACCATGGCCGGTACTTACTCAGTTAATAACGACCAAACGGATGCTGGCATGTGGTACAAAAAATCGGTATTTAAAAACCTCGACAAGCTTTCCATTGAAGTAAAGGGCAAGGAATTAAATAACGGTGCATATGTGAGAAAAGTGGAAGTGCTTGACGAAAATTCTAAGTCATTATTTATGGCCGCTGAAACACCCACCGTACTGGGTCAATTTTTACTCACTGATAAGGCTGTACTAAAAAGATTGGGCAAGGGCAAACAAGTAAAACTGTTCCTGCTAATGGATCCAGCCAGTTCGAAAAGCATGGCTCCTTCTAAAAGATTTTTCATCGGCAACCTGTCTTCAAAGTAAGACCTGAATGAATCGAAAATTTGTTTACCTCATCAACCCTATCTCAGGAACCAGGGGCAAGTCCCTCATTCTTGAAGTGATCGAAAAGGAAACCGAGCAACAAGGCATCCCCTTCGAGATCCTGGATACGAATGCAGCAGGAAATTACGATTGGCTGAAAGAGAAGATCATTTCCGAAAACATCACCGATATCATCATCTGCGGTGGCGATGGAACCGTGAGCCAGGTCACCGGTGCCTTATTGGGTATCGCCGTACAGATCGGGATCATTCCCTTAGGATCGGGCAATGGCCTTGCTTTTGCAGCAAAGATCCCCAAGCGCATCGACCGGGCACTTCATATCATTTTTACAGGAAAGGCTACCTGGGTGGATGGATTCCACATCAATGATCAATTCAGTTGTATGCTCTGCGGATTAGGATTTGACGCGCAAGTGGCACATGACTTTGCCAATCAGAAAAAAAGAGGATTGGCTACCTATATCAAACAAACGATCAAAAATTTTACACTGGCTAAACCTTACCCATTCATTTTACAAGTTGACAGCAAAACATTTTCCACCGATGCATTTTTTATCAGCATCGCCAATAGTAACCAGTTCGGCAATAATTTTACCATTGCTCCCATGGCCAGTCTGCACGACGGGCTACTCGATATTGTAGTCGTAAACAACATGAGCAAATTGCGATTGGTATGGAACATCCTGAAACAGATTAACAGCGGACAGGTACGGATATACGAAGACAAGAAATATCACCGCAACCAGATCCATTATTTTCAAACTGCCCAGCTTAGCATACAAAACCCCAAACATGCTCCACTGCATATCGATGGCGACCCGGTTGATACTGCCGAAGTCTTTGACATTAAAGTGATCAGGAATGCTTTTAAATTATTGATGCCGGAATAGTACTCCGCAAAATCATTTCAACCATTTTACCAGTTGCTGCATCCTTGCCTGATTATAGGCGTTGTGGTAAGAGGCGATAACGCTTTTCTTTTCACTGGCGGTCAGGTGAAAATTAAGTGCCGCACCCAGATCATCTAATTCCGGCACATACATAAATACAATACGATGCAGGTTGGAGTCGAGGTTTGATTGCAAATATCCATACTGATCGGTCTCTGAATAATCCTGCAATTTATACCAGTTGTGTTGCAGCATGGTAGCCGGCTTTACCAGTATATCGGTGATGGACCCGGTTTCAAAAGGTTGCTGCCAGTTATCTGTCTTCCGGTCGCGCAATTGCAACATTATTACCCCTCCGGTGTTGGCTTTTATCCAATCCTTGAAATTATCGATGAACCGCAGGGATATCTCCTGCCCGAAATTATCCCGCAAGCCCGCATCCATCACATCAATTACCGGAGTAGTAGGCAGCCATACATTGGGCAATACATAGGGGAAAGTAGCATTCATCCGAAGCGCCGTGAGTAAGCGTAAATTCATGGGTGACTGCCGGTAAAAAAAACTGGCGAAATCAACTGCATCCGGACTGATGCTGGTATCCGAACTTGTAACAATTGGCTTCATCAGGAAACGAATCGGTTGGGTACTGATCATCATCTGCCTTCCATCACGCGTAATGGTGGAATTGAAGATCATCAACGGAATTTTTGCTGCCGCTTCATCTGCTGTATAATCGCTGAGTTGTGTATTCAATAATCCGCGGGTGTTTTGCAATAGCTTTTCTTCAAAAGCATATCCCCTGTCTTTCACATATTGATTTTCATTCACTGAAAATTTTTGCGACGGTGCAAAAATATCCCTTGCGATCATGGACGAAAACACCGGATTCAATAGATCCGAGGCGATATTATGGGTATACACAGCATCTTGCAAGTTGATACTAGAATCGCCCGATACTTTTTTCCGATACAGCTCGCGATAATATGCCGCGGCCAACATGCCGCCACTGGCCCCGCTGATCAGCATGGTATGTTTCATCATCTGCCCCTGTGTAACCTGGTCAAGCTGTTGCAGCATATTCATTACAAACGTAGCACTCCTCAATCCGCCTCCGCTTACATTGATAAAAAGCATTACCGGTTTGGGTTCAGATTGCCTCAGTTTCCATTTTTCCAGGATGCCGATCATATGCAGACTGTCGGCCGTCCTGTTTTCGGGTACACATAACTGTTGTAATGAAGCTTTGTTGTATTCCGGGCGCTCAATATTGGCAGCATAATTAAGTCCATAGGCTTTGTTCCGGGGATCGATGATCCCTTTTTGATACAAGCCGTCCAGGGCAAAGACCAGCACAATGATGAAGGGCAGGCTCCAGCTTTGCAAGAGATAGGTAAGTGCTCCGATCACGGCAATAGTGATGGAAAAAAATATAAAAATACTGGCTGCCGCAGGAACCTGAAATATCCGGTGGTCGGTATTGAACCCCACCAGGATCAGGAATGTGAAAGCCAGCAGGATACTCAGCATGCCGGAAAAATGATGACGGCTGAAAACCAAGTCAAGAAAATTCTGGCTGTAATGAGAAACATTTCTCACTTTTTTAAACCGCAACCCATCAGTTAAAAAAAAACTCACTTTCATGCCAAATTTATCTTCCGTGGATTCGTGCTTGGGATAGCCCGGTTTTCTTAAATGTTGCGATGCCGCCATCATCGGCGTTAAGGTGCGCTGGATCTGCCTCTCCGCACCAAAGAAAAATCCAAATGAAACCAGCAGGGTAAGGATTACGCCACCCAGGATGCCCGCCATCACCACAATGATATCTGCCATAGCCATCAGTTCTTTATGGGCATCAAATGGAATTATTCTTGTAAAATAATAGATCAGGAACAACAACGGAAGTGCGGCATTATTGATGCAGTACTTTAAAAATGGATTGCTGGTAGTGGCCAGAAATTTACAACGTTTGCTATGCAGGATAAAGGTGGTTACATTCCAGCTCATGATAAAAACACCAAAAGCAACACCCACGATTGAGGAACTGAGGGCATTAACCTTCCCCAAATATTCAGGAGACAGGAACAGCGCATCGGCGCCGTAATTTTTCATGAACCCACTGTTGATGGTACTGCCCAACAAATACCACTGCACCAGCAAGACCTGGTATTTTCGGAAATGAAGAATGAATAGCTGAATGGGGAAAGAATAGAAGATATTTTTCAGCAAAGACTTCATGGAAAATGTTGTTCTTTAAAATTACAACAAATAACAGGAAGATCACCGAGCCGGCTGCTTTCTCAAAACAAATAACAAACCAAGCATCACCATCAGTAACAGCATGGCTACAAACTGGTGTGCCACACCAAGCCATACCAGTCGATTGGTATCAGTGGCATTCAATACCGTAAACACACCCAGTATCACCTGCAGCATCACCAGCAGGATCATGGAATTTCGCAATCGGTTGAACAAGGAATAGGTTTTAAGAAAATAGGTTTTATTCCACCAGATCAGCATCAGGATAAAAAGCAGGTAGGCTAAACCACGGTGAATAAAATGTATCGTTATTGGATTTGAAAAAAGATTCCCCGGCAAGGAAGGTAGATCGCCCATTCCGGTAGGGATCATATGTCCATTGATATCGGGCCAGGTTGGTGCTGCCATGGCCGCTTTTAATCCGGCCATGAAACCGCCATAAATTAATTGCACAACCAATCCAACAAATATGATGGTCAGCAATGATCTTACCCGCGGTTGTACCAGTTGTTGTTCAACAGGCACCATCAAACTCAACGCAAACCAAAGGGTATAACACAACAAGCCCAATGCCGCAATAAAATGAGTAGTGAGTTCTACATGTCCAACAAAATATTTTTCGGGTACCAGTCCACTCTTTACCATCACCCAGCCAATGGCTCCCTGCAGGGCACCTAATACAAACAAGACCAGCATGGGCCGTATCATGCCCCGGCTAAACTTTTTCGTAACCAGAAAATAAATGAATCCGATCAGGAATACCAGTCCCATCAACCTAGCCCAAACACGATGAAACCATTCCCAGAAAAATATGAACTTAAAATTGTGTAAAGAAAAATTCTGATGCACGTATTTGAACTGGTCGGTATGTTTATATTTATCGAACTCGGCCATCCAGGCCGCATCATTCAAGGGTGGTAAAGCACCAGTAATGGGTTTCCATTCTGTAATCGATAGTCCGGATTCAGTCAACCTGGTGATACCCCCCAGCATCACTTGAATCACGATCATGCCCACGCCGATCAATAACCATATGGCCACTTGTTTGGAAGCCCGCTGTGTAGATAGAACATCCGTCATAGCTGCAAATTTACTGCAGGGATATTGGTTAACCCCCGAATACCGGAATTTTTATCTTTTTAACTGATATTTGTTAAACAAATATGTTAGCCCCCTTCCTCCATCAACATCTTATAGAAGCCGGTATCGACGAGGCCGGGCGCGGCTGCTATGCCGGGCCCGTGTTTGCGGCTGCGGTGATCCTCCCAAAGGATTTCAGGCATCCCTTGTTGAACGACAGCAAACAACTCAATGAAAAACAGCGTGACCTGCTGAGGCCGCTGATCGAAAAGGAAAGCATTGCCTTTGGCGTTGGGCAGATCGATCAGAAAGAGATCGACCGTATCAATATTTTACAGGCCAGTTTCCGCGCTATGCATTTGTCTATTGAACAACTTGCTGTTACACCCGAAATATTGCTGGTGGATGGCAACCGTTTCAAAACTTATCCATTCATCCCGCATCAGTGCATTGTAAAAGGAGATGGAAAGATCGCCAGCATTGCTGCGGCCAGTATATTGGCCAAGACTTACAGGGACGCCTACATGAAAAAAATTCATCTTGCATTTCCGCAATATGGATGGGACAAGAACAAGGGATACGGAACGCAAGTACATCGGGATGCGATTGAACGCTTAGGACTTTGCATCCACCACCGAAAAAGTTTTAAGATATTACCGGCGCAAAAATGATCAATCCAATATGATCTCTCCCAAACCCTGACGGGTGATCACCCATTCATCTGATGTACAATCCACAATGGTAGAGGGCGTCATGCCGCCAATACCACCATCGATCACAAAATCAACCTGGCTGCCAAATTTTTCGAAGATGATCTCGGGATCAGTATATTCTTCCACCATCTCGCCCGGCAATGAAGCACTGAGGATGGGGTTGCCCATTGCTTCAAGGATAGACTGACAGATCAGGTTCTCCGGTACCCGTAAACCAATGGTGAGTTTTTTGCTCAATAACATTTTAGGTACTTCCTTGCTGGCCGGTAAGATGAACGTATAAGGGCCGGGCAAATAACTTTTTAGGAGCCGGTACAACGGGGTGTCAATACTTTTTGTGTAATCGCTTAAATGGCTTAAATCGCGGCAAATGAACGACAGTTGTGCTTTCTGAGGATCCACTTGTTTGATCTGGCAGATCCTTTCCACTGCCTTGTGCTGCCGGATATCGCATCCCAGTCCGTAAATGGTATCGGTTGGATAAATGATCAAACCCCCGTCTTTCAGGCATTCGGCCACCTGGCTGATGAGCCGGGGCTGTGGATTTTGGGGATGGATATGTATGAGCATAATTTTTAACCGCAACAGGATCCAATCCATTAATTTTGCAGCATTCAAATTTATTACTAATTATTACAATAAACGCTAAATCCTCATGTCTGTCATTACTTTAGGCACAATGGCCTTTGATGCCATCGAAACACCATTCGGAAAAGTTGATAAAATCGTGGGCGGCTCGGGTACCTATGTAGCCTATGCAGCCAGCCATTTTGTAACCCCTATTCAACAAATTTCGATCGTGGGTTATGATTTTCCGCAGGAAGAAATGGATGCCATGAAGGCTCGTGGGGTAGAACTCGATGGGGTAGAGATCGTGCCTGATAAAAAATCTTTTTTCTGGAGCGGTAAATATCATATCGATATGAATACCCGCGACACGTTGATCACCGACCTGAATGTGCTGGCCGATTTTAATCCAGTGGTTCCTGATTCTTATCAGGGTGCCGAATACTTAATGCTGGGTAACCTGATGCCTAAATTACAGATGAGTGTTATCGACCAGTTGAAACAAAGGCCCAAACTGATCGTGATGGATACCATGAATTTTTGGATGGATATTGCCATGGACGATCTGAAAGCCGTTCTCAAAAAAGTAGATGTGCTTTTGGTGAATGATGGAGAAGCCCGGCAGCTGAGTGGTGAACTTTCATTGGTGAAAGCTGCACGTACCATTATGAAGATGGGACCAAAATTCCTGATCATCAAAAAAGGTGAACATGGGGCCTTGCTGTTTCACGAAGACCATGTTTTCTTTGCCCCTGCCCTTCCGTTGGAAGAAGTATTTGATCCCACGGGTGCCGGTGATACCTTCGCCGGAGGCTTTATCGGTCATCTGGCAAAAACCAATGACATCAGTTTCGACAATATGAAAACAGCCATCATCATTGGTAGTGCCATGGCCAGTTTCTGCGTGGAAAAATTCGGTTCAGAACGTTTGAAAGAAATTACGAAAGCCGATATTGATGCCAGACTTGCAGAGTTTGTGCAACTGGTGAATTTCGATATCGACCTAGTTTAATGAACGATCATATTATTTTTGTAAGCCCGTGTGAACGGGCTTTTTTGTTAATTTTATATCAACTTAATCTTCCCATATGAAGTTTTTCCCTAAACTACTTATCGCTGTTTCGGTATTGCTGTTCATCCAGATCACGGGCGTTGCGCAAACCACCGCACCCAAACTAAAAGGATGGCAGCTGCTCAATTATAAAGAAGACGGCTATATGGGCACGGGTGTAAAAGAAGCCTACGATTTATTAAAGGGCAGGAAGAGCCAGACCGTGATCATTGCTGTGATCGACAGCGGTGTGGATACCCTGCAGGAAGACCTTAAGGCGGCGCTTTGGGTAAACCCACGCGAAATTCCCGGCAACGGAAAAGATGATGACGGTAACGGATACACGGACGATATACATGGCTGGAATTTCTGTGGTAGCAGCAGTGGCGAGAACCTCAGCAACAATACCCACGAAATAGAAAGGGTATATCATAAATGGAAAAATGAGTTTGAAGGAATTTCTGAAAAAAAGATCCCCGCCGACAGAAAATTTTTATACAGCCAGTGGAAAAGAGCAGAAAGCCTCATTAATAAAGACTACGAGGAGTATCAGCAAAATATCAAGAACATTGAAAATGCATCCTTACTTTTTAATAGCAGCAATACCATTCTCACGAGCTATCTGAAAAAAACTGATTTCATCAAAGCCGACCTGGCTGCTGTTAATGGCAGCGACAGTGTGAACTGGGCTGTTCGTTTATGGAAATCGGTATTCGACCGGGGTAGTGATCCTGAAATAAAAAATACTGATATCATCCGAGACCTGGAAGCTTACCACAATACCTTAGTCAATAACAGAAAAAGAAAAGAAGATCTTCCGGTTGATTTTCGGGGTGCTCTTACCAAAGACAATTATGAAAATATTCATGATAGCATTTATGGCAACAATAACCTGAAATCCTCCAGCGGCAATCATGGCACGCATGTAAGTGGTATCATTGGTGCCATCCGCAATAATAATATAGGCATGGATGGTATCGTTGATAATGTGCGCATCATGATGATCAGGGCGGTGCCCGGTGGCGATGAGCACGATAAGGATGTGGCACTGGCCATTCGCTATGCGGTCAATAATGGCGCCTCCATCATCAATATGAGTTTTGGTAAACCGGTATCTCCTTATAAACAACTGGTAGATGATGCCATTGCCTACGCAGCATCAAAAAATGTGTTGCTGGTACATGGATCGGGCAACGACGGACAGGATATTGATGAGAATAGTTTTTACCCCAGCCCCTTTATGCAGGATGGAACGAAGGCAAGTAATATGTTAACCGTTGGTGCCAGCGGTGATTATAGCCTCGATGGACTGGTAGCCGGATTTTCAAATTACGGGATCAAAACAGTTGACCTGTTTGCGCCGGGCATGTATATCAACTCTACCATTACCAACAACAATTATGAACCCGCCGATGGCACCAGCATGGCGAGCCCTGTGGCAGCAGGTGTTGCAGGATTATTAAAATCATATTTTCCTGCACTCACTCCTGCTCAAATAATTGACCTGCTGATGCGATCAGGCACATCCATTACAGATTCGGTAACCTTACCGGGCACCGATAAAAAAACCACCCTGAACAAACTATGTAAAAGCGGGAAGATCATCAACGCATATGAAGCTATTAAACTAGCATTGCAACAATATGCCCATTAAAAAACCGGCAAAAAAAACAGGCTGCCCGAGAGCAGCCTGCATCTATCAATAATTTATTTTATTAGAATACTACAAAGATCAGGAGCGACAATACAACCCAGATACCACAACCGATCCAAGTCCATTTGTGGAAATTGCTATCCCTTGAAAATATATAAGCACCCAATACACCCAATAATCCAAGGAAGAAACCCAATGCCAGTCCGCCCCAGTTGGTGCCTTCGCTACCAGCATTTCCGGCAGCCTTTAACTGCTGCTTCATTCTGTATTGCGTAAGCTTAAACGAAGCTTTTTCAAAAACATTCAGTTTTTTACCGCGGTATTGACCATATTCTTTCGGACTAAGGTTCACAAACCATTTCATAAAAGCAATTTCCTGTTGCTTTTTAGAAACGGTTGGACTAACGTCTGTACTAGGGTTTATGGAAAAAGAACTGGGCACTGCCGATCCGCCTGCATAGCTCATGAACGACAGCACTGTGATACTGAATAATAATCTGAATAGTTTCATAGTAAATAGTTTTGGGTGAAAAATTATAACCCAATATAAAAATAATATTTAATAAAAAATGAAAATATTTTCTGCCGAATAAGCTTTTGATTACTCATTATTCAACATATTAAATTTCTTATTGCCGACGAGCCAGCACGATCACCTGCTTAAATTGCTTTTTCTTTCCCTCCAGATTAAATAATTCTGTTAGAAAAATATAGATGCCCACGGGCAATGCTTGATTTTTTTCGCCCAGTCCATCCCACCTGAAATTACCCTTGATGCCGCATAAAGCATTTCGCTGCAGATATCGTACAATATGGCCTGCCGCATCAAAGATGGTAATATTGGCTACCCATCCAAGCGTTGGAAGCTGGTATTCCAAACTGGCCACATCGTCAATTCCATCATTATCTGGCGAGATGATCTCCGGACTTAATTTCAATTCCCCCGAAGTGGCATCATCCAGATGAAACTGCGAATTTTTATAAGTGGGTGTGCCATATCCTACTGATGAAGCAGCCGAATGCCAGTTATCGGATTGTTGAGTAGGCCCATCCGCATCGATCCGCTCCAGCGAAACTCCTTCCGGATTGTCGATGAGTTTGAAATGCCATTTTGCATCATAGGTCAGTTCATCAACGATTTTACCCTGTTCATTCAACAGTACAACATCGCCCTGGTCGTCATTGAAGGAGGGCATACTTGATGGCTCAGTAAAAGATTCGGGATTCAGGCAGATATAATCTCGTTTCACCAACGAGGCATCCGCCGTTACCACTACATACATATCTGGCAACAAAAGATTACCAAAACTACTTAACGGAAAGATATTACTGATCTGTGCCGTGCTGTTGCGATTGGCCAGGGATAATTTTTTCAGGTCAATGATCTTTGTTGAACGATTGTATAATTCAACATAATCCACTCCCCCAGCCCGGGGATTAAACAGGATCTCATTGATCACCACATCCAAACTATCGGCGGTGGAAGCCCAGCCGGTTTGAATGGAAATATTATTGCTGATCGCATTGCCCACACAATCCGAAATTCCGTGTACGGTTAATTGATATATTTTTTGATGCTGCAATACATTACTCAGGTGCAATACCACTTGATCGAAAACAGGAGGAACCGCCAAGATATTAGGCAATATACCGATGCCATCACTCAGGGTATAATTTGAAAGTTGAACCGCTTTCAGGCTGTCGAGCGGTTCATCAAACTGAAGATTAATTGTAACACTATCGGTAGCGAATGCACGAAGCAACCGAGGTGCTGTATGATCGGCATTAATGCCGTCTACCGAATTGCGTTTCCCGGGAGTACCCCCTTTACTATCGGTGCTGGCGATCCAGTTGGCAGCACCCTGACAAGGATTTTTGGTGTCGATCATTTCCAGCGACCAGCCCCCATCTTTTTTGAGTTCGTTCCGATACCACTGGTCGGTATAATTTACTGCATGAATGATCTTATTCTGTGGCGATCGCAGATAAATAATATCACCCGCATTATCGAGTGTGGGAAAGCTGGTAACAGATATACAGGTTCCAAAGGAAGAGAGGGCAGCTACTGCACTGGCTGTACAAACGATCACCACACTGTCGGGCTTTAACGTATAGGCAGGCATGCTGCCACTGATGCCTGAGGCATCGCCCAGCTTCCAGCCCAGTAAGTTAATGGACACCGAACTGCAATTGCGCAATTCAACCCATTCGGTATTGGGTAAGCCAACTGTTGGTGAAGGGTCGGCCATCAGTTCATCAATGACCATTTCATTCCGGTTCACGATCTGGGCGCTAATGCCGGCATGCATAAACAGGCATAGCCATAATGCAAGAATCAATTTTTTCATAATGGGGGGATTAAATATTGACCAAATTATTTAGACCAGCGCGGGTAAAAAAAGGAAAAAGAACAATTATCGAAGTTGTTTTTCTTCTTATTTAATGCGCAAACGCCAACAACTATTTTGTAAAATCCATGTCATTATGTGCACGGTAAGGCTGAAAACGGAGGTTTATTTTTATCTTCGCCCTTCCCGCATTGATTTGGGGATGTAGCATTCATTATTGACCAATAAAAATTTACAATGAAAGTAGCAGTAGTTGGTGCCACCGGTTTAGTAGGCAGTAAAATGTTGCAAGTACTGGCTGAAAGAAATTTTCCGGTAGATGAACTGATCCCGGTTGCCTCTGAAAGATCAATTGGAAAAGCCGTGGAGTTTAAAGGAAAACAATATTTGATTGTAAGTGCCGCTGACGCCATCGCCGCAAAACCCGATGTCGCCATATTTTCGGCCGGAGGAAGTACTTCACTGGAACTGGCTCCCCGTTTTGCAGCAGCAGGCATCACCGTAATCGATAACTCTTCTGCCTGGCGTATGGACCCCTCAAAAAAACTGGTGGTCCCTGAAGTGAATGCAAACGTGCTGAAAAAAACAGATAAGATCATTGCCAATCCCAATTGCTCTACCATACAGATGGTGGTGGTGTTGAAACCCCTGCACGACCGGTATAAAATAAAAAGAGTAGTGGTGAGCACGTACCAAAGCGTTACCGGTACCGGCGTAAAAGCCGTTACCCAGCTCATGAATGAAAGAAAAGGGATCGAAGGTGAAATGGCTTATAAATACCCGATCGACCTGAATGCCATTCCGCATATTGATGTATTCCTCGACAACGGATACACCAAGGAAGAAATGAAGATGACCCTGGAAACGAAAAAAATCCTGGGTGATGATTCCGTTCAAGTAACGGCAACCTGTGTACGCATTCCAACCATGGGCGGACATAGCGAAAGCGTGAACATTGAATTTGAAAATGATTTTGATCTGGCCGAAGTGCGGCAAATATTAAGCGAGAGTGCTGGTGTAGTAGTAAAAGATGATAATGCCAATTTCATCTACCCCATGCCGCTTACTGCCTACGATAAAGACGAAACTTTTGTTGGCAGAATCAGAAGGGATGAGTCGCAACCCAATACCCTCAACTGCTGGATCGTAAGCGATAACCTCCGCAAAGGTGCTGCCACCAATGCCATTCAGATCGCCGAATACCTGATGCAGAAAGGGTTGTTATAAAATATTATACATTAAAATAGAAAGGCCCGATAATTATCGGGCCTTTCTATTTATTTCGTTAGCGTGATCAATTGATCACCCAGGTTTCGCTTCCTTTTAATAATTTATCAAGATTACCCTTTCCTTTTTGGGCGATCACTTCTTCGATCTG
>CAIRHQ010000206.1 GCA_903878475.1 uncultured Bacteroidota bacterium
ATTACTTATGGACCTTTCGATAGTGATACCACTATTCAATGAAGATGAATCATTGCCCGAGCTTACCGCCTGGATCGACAGGGTGATGCAGGCCAATCAATTTAGCTATGAGGTGATCATGATCGATGATGGCAGTTCCGACAATTCATGGAATGTGATCCAACAATTACGCGAAGCAAATCCGCAATTAAAGGGCATCAAATTTCAACGCAACTATGGCAAAAGTGCCGCACTCAATGAAGGATTCAAAGCCGCGCAAGGCAATGTGGTGATCACCATGGATGCTGATATGCAGGATAGTCCGGATGAAATTCCCGAACTATACAAAATGATCATAACCGATGGATTTGATATGGTGAGCGGATGGAAGAAAAAGCGATACGATAATACACTAACCAAAAATATACCTTCCAAATTATTCAATGCAGCGGCCAGAAGAAGTTCAGGAATAAAGTTGCACGATTTCAACTGCGGACTCAAATCCTACCGGAATAAATTGATCAAAAGCATTGAAGTATATGGCGAAATGCACCGATATATTCCGATCCTGGCCAAATGGTCAGGGTTCAAGAAGATCGGTGAAAAAGTTGTGGAACATCGTGCCCGAAAATACGGTGTTACTAAATTCGGATGGGAAAGATTCATCAATGGATTCTTAGACTTGTTCTCCATCATGTTCGTTGGCAAATTTGGAAAACGCCCAATGCATTTTTTCGGACTCTGGGGAACGCTGGCTTTTTTGGGGGGCTTGGGCATTTTCACATTTCTGACCATATCTAAATTTTTCTTCGATCAAACCGGTATGACCCAACGGCCACTTTTCTTCTTTGCCATCCTGGCCATGATCATCGGTACACAGTTATTCCTGGCTGGATTTATTGGTGAACTGATCGCACGTAATTCTCCTGAGCGCAATAATTACTTGATTGAAGAAAAAGCTGGGGTGTGAAGAAATAGATACGCGGAATACACGGATTAAAACTGATTGACACTGATTTGAATAAAATCATTATCGATGTTGTGTTAACCCTAAACAGATAGCAACAATTATTTTTATGATTCATTTTCAGGAAATATTCACAACTACTAACATGCTGATCCGTTAATAACTGCCTAAATCCGTGTATTCCGTGTATCCATCAACTCCTCATAAAATCATCATATTAGGACCAGCCCACCCTTTAAGGGGAGGCGGTATCACTACATTTAATGAGCGTTTGGCTAAGGAATTCATGCAACAGGGATTTGCCACCAGCATCTACTCGTTCTCGTTACAATACCCTGGTTTTTTATTTCCCGGTAAAACACAATGGTCGGAGGAGCCTGCGCCTGCCGGACTCGATATTCATTCCCGCATCAACTCCGTCAACCCTTTGAACTGGATCAGTGTGGGAAAAGAAATTAAAAAGCTTAAGCCCGATATCGTGGTGGTTCGGTATTGGTTACCCTTTATGGGCCCCTGTTTGGGCACCATCCTGCGCATCATCAAAAAAAATAAACATACCCGCATCATTTGCATTGCCGACAATATGATTCCGCATGAGAAAAGATTCGGCGATAAAGTATTCACTAATTATTTCATCAAACCGGTGGATGCTTTTATCACCATGAGTGAAAAAGTAATGAGCGACCTGAGGTCATTTACCAGCACTAAACCTGCCCAGCTGGTACCCCACCCGCTCTACGATAATTTTGGCGAAAAAATATCCAAACAAGCCGCCAGAGAAAAATTGGGTATTGATCCTAATAAAAAAATATTGTTATTCTTTGGATTCATCCGCAAATACAAAGGGCTTGATATGTTGCTGGAGGCCATGAAACTGGTAAAAGAAAAAACAAAGCAACTGCCCGCTGAAGCATCATTGGATGCCACTCATTGTCAGCTGATGGTGGCCGGTGAGTTTTATGACGAACGTAAAATCTATGAACAACAGATAGATGAATTGGGGATCCGTGACCAGCTGATCTTGCATACCGATTTTATCAATGATTCAGATGTAAAATATTATTTGTCGGCGGCCGATGTATTGGTACAACCCTACCGCAATGCCACACAAAGTGGTGTTACGCCCCTGGCCTACCATTTTGAGATACCCATGATCGTTACCAATGTAGGCGGGTTGCCTTCCCTGGTGCCTCATGATCGGGTTGGCTTGGTAGCTGAGCCCAATGCAAAATCTCTTTCAGAACAGATCATCCTCTATTTTCAGAAGGGGCCTTCCTATTTTATTCCCCATCTTCTGGAAGAAAAGAAAAAATTCAGCTGGGCGAAACTTACAGAAAGCATCGTTCAATTGGCGCAATCGAGTTAAATTGCAATATCAAAACCCATGCATGATCTATAGAAGTAAAGCACCCCTCCGTATCGGCCTGGCCGGTGGAGGTACCGATGTTAGTCCGTATAGCGACCAGTTTGGCGGTGCCATTCTTAATGCCACCATCTCATTGGCTGCCTATGCCAGTATTGAACCTCATGCCGATAATAAGATCATCATTCAGGCCCTTGACAGACATGAAAAACAGGAATTTGACCTGCAAGCCGAATTGCCAATCGATGGTACCCTCGACCTGCTGAAAGGCGTATACAACCGGATCAGGAAAGATTACCCCTGGCCAATAAAGGGTTTTACGCTTAGCACATATGTAGATGCTCCGGCCGGATCCGGATTAGGTACCTCTTCAACATTGGTTGTGGCCATCCTGGGTGCCTTTGTTGAAATGCTGAAACTTCCGCTGCGCGACTATGAACTGGCCCATTATGCCTATGATATTGAAAGAAAGGATCTGCAACTGGCCGGAGGCAAACAAGATCAATATGCAGCCACTTTTGGGGGCGTAAATTTTATGGAATTTTATCAGGATGAAAAGGTAATAGTGAATCCTTTACGGATAAAAGCTGAATTTTTACATGAATTAGAAAATAACCTGGTTCTATACTTTACGGCAACCTCTCGCGAAAGTGCTTCCATCATTAAAGAGCAGGTGAAAAATGTGCAGAACAAGAATGAAAAAAGCATTGAAGCCATGCACCAGCTAAAGGCCCAGGCCAGCATGATGAAAGAAGCCTTACTCAAGGGAAAACTCAATGAACTGGGCTCCATCCTCGATTTTGGGTTCGAGCAAAAAAGGCAGATGGCCGCCAATATCAGCAACAGCAGTATAGAAAATATTTATGATGCAGCAAAACAAGCCGGTGCCATGGGTGGAAAAATCAGCGGTGCAGGTGGCGGTGGTTTTATGATATTTTACTGCCCCGATAATACGCGATACAAAGTGATCGAAACCCTAAAAACATTTGGCGGTGAAGTAAGGCAATATAATTTTGTGGATTACGGATTAACAACCTGGTCGATCTGATAACCAGCTAAACATTTAATTATCACTCATGGAAAAAATAAAACAGATTGTTCAGGCATCCATCGATGTAAAACAAGCGGTACTAAAAAACGAAGCACTGCTCAACACTGTAAACAACTGTGTAAACCTGATCGTAACGGCTTTTAAAAGCGGCAACAAGGTCTTGTTTTGCGGAAACGGTGGAAGTGCTGCAGATGCCCAACACTTGGCTGCTGAATTCAGTGGAAGATTTTATACCGACAGAGACGCCCTGCCTGCAGAAGCCCTGCATTGCAACAGCTCATACCTTACCGCAGTGGCTAACGACTATAGTTTCGACGTGATCTATTCCAGAATGATTAAAGGAATTGGAAACAAAGGAGATGTACTTATTGGATTAAGTACTTCGGGCAACAGCAAGAATATCATCAATGCTTTTGAAGTGGCCAAAGAAAAAGGAATGTATACCATTGCCTTTACAGGCGATACAGGTGGAAAACTAAAAGCCTTATCCGATCACCTGATCAATGTGCCTTCTTCTGATACGCCCCGCATTCAGGAAAGTCATATCATGCTGGGCCATATTATTTGTCAACTGGTAGAAGCCCAATATTTCGGAGCATGATCAAAGAAGCCATCATACTGGCTGGGGGTTTAGGAACCAGACTGCGTTCAGTAGTAACCGATATGCCCAAATGCATGGCACCGGTGGCTGGTAAACCATTCCTCTATTATGTGATCACACATTTACAAAAACAAGGAGTAGATAAATTTATTTTTTCACTGGGCTATAAACATGAAATGGTTACTGCCTGGCTGAACCAGCAATATCCCCTACTCTATGAACAAACGATTGTAGAAGAAGAACCCATGGGAACAGGCGGCGCCATAAAACTGGCTTGTGACCTGGCTTTTGATGAAAATGTATTGGTACTGAACGGCGATACGCTCTTTGCCGGCAACTTAAAAAAATTATCTGATTTTCACCTGCAACATCATGCCGACTGTACCCTGGCGCTGAAACCCATGACCAATTTTTCAAGATATGGTGCAGTAACCATTGACCAACATAAAGCCATTACTGCTTTCCATGAAAAAAAACATGTTGACCAGGGACTCATTAATGCAGGCGTGTATGCGCTAAACGCCACCCGTTTTTTGCAGGAACCTTTGCCCGAAAAATTTTCTTTTGAGAAAGATTATCTTGAAATAAATATTGGGAAAAGGAAATTATTCGGATTAGCGCAAGACAGTTATTTCATTGATATCGGGATCCCGGAAGATTATGCAAAAGCACAGGAGGAATTGAAAGATGAATCTCATTTACACTAATTGATTTTAAACATGATCGACTTTTCAGCCATTGACAATACATGGACCTTATTCCTTGACCGGGATGGGGTGATCAATCATGAAAAGCATCAGGATTATATCCATACCTGGGATGAGTTCAACTTTTATACATCCGTTCCAGAAGCCATTGCCCTTTTATCAAAGATATTCGGCACTATCGTTGTAGTTACCAACCAGAAAGGGATCGGCAAGGGCGTCACTAAACTGGAAGATCTGCAGCATATTCATGAACAAATGTGCAAACAAATTGAACAAGCTGGCGGTAAGATCAATGCAGTATATTTTTGTCCCGACCTTGATGAAAACAGTCCCTGCCGCAAACCCAATCCGGGAATGGGATTACAGGCGGTAAAGGACTTCCCTGATATCCGGCTGAACAAAGCCATTATGATCGGGAATACCCTCAGTGATATGGGATTTGGTAGGAACCTGGGTGTACAAACCATTTTTTTACCTACTACCCGACCTGAAGTTGATACCACAGATGGCCGTATTGATGCTGTGTATGATTCTTTATGGGATTGCGCCAAGGCTATTCAGCAAGCCATCGGTAAATGATAATGGAGTCCTAAACTTTTCGTTAATTTTTTTGCCAAACCTATTTTTTCATCCCCTTTTGTTAAGGGATTGATTAAATTTAATGCATGAAGAAATTATCAGCCCTGATGGCCCTCCTCTTGTTCTGTACATTCAGCATGGCCCAGCATATCTTGCCTACTGATAAAAAAACACTGCAGAGTAAGGAAGATTCCATGAAAACCTTTGCCTATAAGATCATTGAGGGGATCAATCCATCTGACCGATTTTTTGCCGACAGCAGTTTTACCAAGATCCTGATGCGTGCCCTAAAGACAAGAAATTCTTTTTATTATAGTTTCGATTCTCTGCCTACTATTTCCATGCAATACGCGCCCGACAGCAGTTTTAAGATCATCACCTGGCAGTTGATGCTGAACGAGAACCTGGTTCGCCACCATGGCGTGATCCAGATGCGTACGGCCGATGGCAGTTTAAAAAGATTCCCGCTGATCGACAAAACAGTGATCACCAATAATATCCTGGATACGATCAGCAATAACCTTGGGTGGATGGGTGCCATTTATTATAAGATTATTCAGAAAAAGTACCTGGGCAAGAATTATTATACTTT
Organism: uncultured Bacteroidota bacterium; assembly: GCA_903878475.1. GTDB lineage: Bacteria > Bacteroidota > Bacteroidia > Chitinophagales > Chitinophagaceae > Ferruginibacter. The sequence goes on from CAIRHQ010000206.1 coordinate 5,840, forward strand.
GCTGGGCTTTGATGCCAATAATATTCGCAGCGATAGAAAGTTGATCGAAGTACTGACCTTCAATAATGACGAACCCATTTTTGGTGGCCCCTATTTCAGTCGGGTAGAAAATGTGTTATCCCCAAAAACGACTACGCATAGTCGTTATATCATGGAATATAAAAAAGATGCTGGTCCGAGGTTATCCTATGATCCCGATCAAGATATGATCATCTTGGAACACCTGATCTCTGAATCTGGCGAAACCAATAAAAAATGGACCTATATTGGAGATGGAGATTATGAGGGATTTAAATGGCTGAACGGGCAATGGGTGCATGTTGATAAGGTATACAACCTTGTAACCCCTACAGATAAGCTACCCATGCCAAAACCATTGCGCGATAATGAAGGAAATATCAATGAGAAAATGCTGAAAGGCAATGAAGAACTTCCTGTCAATGATCCCAAGCCAGTAAAAAAGAAGGATCAGTATTAACCCTGAACCAGATAAGTTCCCAAATCTACCTGCTCTCCGGTGCCCATACGGAATTGCTCTATTTTTTCAATATCGAGGTCGTTCATCAACTCGCTCTTGAATATTTTTTCTCCGTCTTTATATAATTCAAAAAAGATATCGGGGTATTGCTCCATTTTATTCCATTCGCCGAAAGAGGCATGAGAAAAACGGATCCGGGCAACACCATTGGCATCCAGTCCGGATTCCCCAAGATGGTCGGTTCCGATAATATCCTTATCAAAAAGTTTGACTGCATATTCTGGGCCGCTTAATGGACTTTCACTTCCTTTATTGATAAAACGAATGAATACCTCAATGGTCATGTCGGGGTTAAGTGAAAAATTGCTCATGGAATAATTATTTTGACAATAAAATTAATGAATAAAATTAGCATCCCGTTTCCTTTCATCCTTATTTATACAGATCAGATCGAATCCATTTCCATTGATGAAAAAGGTATCGGAACGTATTGACCACAATCCCCCATCCATACTGGCAACTCCGTCTGAAATTAATAGAGGAGGCTTCCGGAAAATACCTGGCCTGACAAGATATTTCTCCTATGGCATATTGCTTATTCATCAATTGAAGCAACACCTGATTATCAAATACAAAATCATCTGAATTTGACATGAAATTGATGTTTCGTAATACCGCTGCATCATAAGCCCTATATCCGGTATGGTATTCAGAAAGTTTCTGGTTCAGCAATAGGTTCTGGAACAGGGTGAGACAACGGTTGAAGAAAAATTTGTACACCGGCATTCCGTTCGCTACAGCTCCCCTACCCAATATCCTGCTTCCTATCACTACCGGATAAACGCCTGTGGCAATAAGGTCTGCCATAGAACCGATCAATCTGGGGTCGTATTGATAATCGGGATGCAACATCACCACAATATCGGCTCCATGCAATAAGGCCTCGGTATAGCAGGTCTTCTGGTTGGCACCATATCCTTTATTTGAATCATGGCTGATGATATGGGTTACTTGAATATCCCGGGCAACTTCCACGGTCTCATCTTCACTATCATCATCTACCAGGATCACTTCATCCACAATATCCATCGGGATGGCAGCATAGGTCTGCGCCAAAGTTTTTGCGGCATTATACGCAGGCATCACCACCACTATTTTTTTCCCTTTGATCATCTTTATGGTTTCAGGTCTTTATCCTGTACATCAAATAAAAGAAAACTATGGAATAATTCACCGGTAGGCTCCAGTTTTCTTAGCCATCGGTACTTGCCGGTATTCCAGATATCTTCATATGCATCCACTGAGATAACATATTTGCCGGATCTAGGCAATTCAGGTGCCATGGAAATTTCGGGATGATTATTCATGTAACGGTTTAGCATATACCCAGACTGGCCGATATTAATATTTGAAGCACCCACATAATAGCAGGCCGTTTTCTTAACCCGAATAAATTCATTGGTATAAGCATACACATTAGGAAAATATAAAGCAACACTGATGAGTAAGTAGATCAATAACAAACCCAAGATAAATTTTTGTACCCCCGTTTGAATAGCAGGAATAATGGTCCCGGAAACAATAAATAATAGTGGATAAACGAAAATGATATGCCTGATACCACATTGGGTTTTATACAAAAAACTCATCAGCACCAGAAAATAAATTATGGGAATGAACAAGAACCATTCGTTAGAAAAGAAACCCGACCTGCTTCTCTGCTTGATCAGCAATCCGATTGAAACAGCAAACAGCAATAGGTAAGTAATCGGCGTTTTAAAGAACAGGCTAACCCAATAGTAATACCAAAAACCCCCTCCGGTAGCACTATGCCCGAGGATGGTAACATTGCCAAAGGAACTTTGCACAAAGCCACCCCCCAGCTGATCATAGTATTTTGCCTGGTCGAGCCCCGTGATAAAGGCAGATGATAAAGGCACTGGAAATTTGGCAGGAAATACTGCTTGCACGCCTTTGAATAAGTTACTCATGAAATGAAAACTTTCCAGCGGTTTATTCATTCCATAAAAAAGAAAGCCGGCATTGATGATCAGCCAACTGCTCAACAGCAGGATGATCCCATTGATGAACATCTTTTTCATGCTGATGGTCTTACCAGTGGCCAATGCATGAACCAGTAGGCAAATTGGTATCAGCAGGAATAAATGGAATAATGACTGCTTTGCCAATTGACTCAGGGCGATCAGAATGGATAAGATGATAAAATCCTTACGGGAACCACTATTCGCATATCGCCAGGCCGTATAACAACTGGCCAGTAAAAAGAAAACAGCATAGGAATCGGTGCTGACCAAAATAGCATTTGAAAAATTATTGGGGCAACAGGCAAAGAGGAAGGCGGAGAATAATCCTGCGTGTATCCCATACAGTTGTCGGCTCCAGGTAAATACCAACAATATTGTCAATACAGAGAAAAACAGGGTAATATACCTGCCACGGATGATATCCCGCTCACCATTGTCCGATTTATGAAGGGAAGGGTTGATCAACTGCTCAACTGCACGGGGCAAAGCATTTATAACAGAAATGGGCATCTTGCTGTTGTCTTTTTCAGGATCGATCCGTTCGGGATTTCCTTTCAGCATACGAATACCATAACTCAGGTGTGATCCTTCATCAGCAGTAATAGAAAGAGTGGGTATGGCAATGATGCCATTGACCAGGTAAACCAGGATAATAAAGGCAAGAATAAGATGGGATCTATTCATCAAAAAATAAAAAGCATACCTGATGATTAATCATTCAGCTTCAGTACCGCCAAAAATGCTTCCTGAGGTACTTCTACATTGCCGATCTGCTTCATGCGCTTCTTTCCTTCTTTTTGCTTCTCGAGCAGTTTTCGTTTACGGCTGATATCACCCCCATAACATTTGGCGGTAACATCTTTACGCATGGCACTGATATTTTCACGGGCCACTACTTTGGCGCCGATGGCAGCCTGAATAGCGATCTGGAATTGTTGCTTGGGTAATAATTCTTTTAATTTTTCGCAAAGCTTGCGGCCAAATTCATGTGCCCGCCCACGATGGATCAGGGCACTCAAGGCATCCACTTTTTCACCATTGAGCAGGATATCCATTTTTACAATATCAGATTCCCGGTATTCGATCGGATGATAATCGAAGGAGGCATAACCGCGGGTCATGCTTTTCAGCTTATCATAAAAATCGAACACGATCTCGGTAAGCGGCATATCAAAAGTTAATTCAACGCGAGTGGGCGTTAAATATCCCTGGTTGATAAGAATACCGCGCTTATTGATACAGAGGGTCATGATATTACCGATATACTCCGGCTTACTGATCATCTGAGCACGGATATAAGGTTCATCAATATGGTCGATCCTTGTTGGATCAGGCATTTCAGTAGGATTATTCACCGTAATGATTTCCCCCTTACTGGTAGTAGCAATAAAGCTCACGTTGGGTACGGTGGTGATCACGGTCTGGTTGAATTCTCTTTCCAATCTTTCCTGAATGATCTCCATATGCAACATGCCTAAGAATCCGCATCGAAAACCAAATCCAAGGGCCTGTGAAGTTTCCAGTTCAAAAGTAAGTGAGGCATCATTGAGCTGTAATTTATCCATACAATCCCTCAATTCCTCAAATTCATCCGTTTCCACAGGGAATATCCCGGCAAATACCATTGGCTTCACATCCTCAAAACCCTTAATGGATTCTTTGCATGGGTTCACCATGGTGGTAATGGTGTCTCCTACTTTTACTTCTTTTGCATTCTTGATTCCGGTGATGATATAACCAACATCTCCTGCCCTCACTTCATTCTTGGCTTCCATGCCGAGTTTCAATATACCCACTTCATCGGCTCCATATTCCAGTCCGGTATTACTGAATTTGATCTTATCATTCTTCTTTAAAGTTCCATTGAATACTCTGTAATACACGATGATCCCACGAAAACTATTATATACACTGTCGAATATCAGGGCCTGCAGTGGAGCATTGATATCACCCTTGGGTGCCGGAATGCGTTCAATGATAGACGTTAGGATCTCTTCAATACCGATGCCGCTTTTACCGCTGGCAAGCAAGATATCTTCTGCTTTACAGCCGATCAGTTCTACGATCTGGTCGGTAACCTCAGGGATCATGGCACCTTCCATATCGATCTTATTGATCACCGGAATGATCTCAAGATTATTATCAATGGCCAAGTAAAGATTGCTGATGGTTTGCGCCTGAATGCCCTGAGAGGCATCTACCAGCAATAAGGCACCTTCACAGGCGGCTAAGGCGCGACTTACCTCATAACTAAAATCAACATGACCGGGGGTATCGATCAGGTTCAACACATATTCCACGCCCTTCCATTTGTAATTGATCTGGATCGCATGACTTTTAATTGTAATGCCTTTTTCCCGCTCCAGGTCCATATCATCCAATACCTGTGCCTGCATATCACGTTCACCGATGGTATGTGTAAATTCAAGTAAACGATCGGCCAAGGTGCTTTTACCATGGTCGATATGAGCAATGATGCAAAAATTTCTGATATTCTTCATGTACGTTCTGTCCCCTTTTAAAGTGCTGCAAAAGTAGTTGATTTTGGGGTATTTTACTTGGTTTTGTATGGGAGCATAACCAAAGCAGATTGAATCATCAGGTATGTATTCAAACCAAAGAATAGTCAGGGGTATAAACAGATTGGTCTGATTCTTGAACCATTAATTTTCAGAATCGATCCTTCTCCCTTAAATTGCAAATAAAAAGCAAGTGTATGAAACTATTGACCGCCTCTTTCTCTATTGTTTTCTTTTTTCTATTAAGGCCAGTTAGCTCCATGGCTCAAACCGATTTCTGTACTCAATTCAATGCCGTTAAACAAACGATGGAAGGCGGCTTCAGTAAAACAAAAGGAGCCAAAATAACAGAATCTACCAAGGATTATGGCACCATGCTCCTTACGACCAAGAAATGGGCAAATGCCATTCGCTTCCCGGATGCAATAACAGCAGATCTTACTGAAATATTGCGAGTAGCCCCTGATCCAAAAAACGCGGGACATAATATTTATATCAGTTTTAATCTTGCGCATGAAAGTACAAGGGCTATTGCTGAAGCAGCTTTCAATAAAATGAAAGAAAAGATCAAGCCCTGTGCACCTGCAAACTGGAAACTTGAAGAGCGCTCTGGTACTACATATGCACGATACACCCTCATGGATGGAACATTTTACGATGTTTCTCCCCATAAAATCAGTCTGCAGTTTAATAAACTGGAAGGCCCAGGCGATAAATATACCTGCGACCTGATCTTTGATTGTGCAATAAAATAACCAGTCATCAAACAATAGTATGTCTAAATTTTTATGGATCCTGGGCCTCACTGTTCTTTTGTTTGGTTGCAGCAGTCCCCATTATACTAACCCCCATATCCTCATCGAAACAAATTTCGGCGATATTGAAGTGGAGTTGTATCCGTCCAAAGCCCCAAAGACTGTTCAGGCATTTTTATCGTATATCGATTCGGGTTATTATACCAAAAGCTCTTTTTACCGGGTGGTAAAAAATGAGGATATGTCGGGTGTGAATTATGGTATCCTTCAGGGAGGCATCTGGTTAACCAACGATAAACAATATCCCTCAGTACCCGGCATTGTTCATGAAACCACCAAGCAAACTGGACTGTCGCATGTCAATGGCACCATCTCTCTTGCCCGAACGCTGCCGGGCACAGCCAATACCGAATTCTTTTTCTGTGTAGGTGATCAAACTCAGTTTGATTTTGGAAATAGCGGATCTTCCGATGGCCAAGGTTTTGCAGCCTTTGGAAAAGTATTCAAGGGGATGGATATCGTGCGGAAGATACAGTCGGAACCCAGTACGGGTGAAAGCATTAATGAAAAAGTTACGATCATTAAGATCGTGAGGCTATGATAGATTCGCCTATGAAATTTGATGGTATATTTCCAGGAACTGCTTTCCAACTGTAGCATATCCATATTTTGAAGCGGCTGTGGAAGCGATCTGTTCCGGATGAAAATCATTTTTTTTGTTGATCATCTTCATCATAGCCCCTGCCAATTGTAGTGGCTCCTCTCCTTTTACCAGTATCCCGTTTATATTCGGTTGCACCAGTTCTTGCATTACAGCTATATCACTAACGATAACGGGTACTCCACAGGCATTGGCTTCTATGACTACACAACCAAAGGTTTCAAAGCTTGAATATAATAACAGTGCACAAGACAACAAAATAGCATCAGCTAATACGGGTTGCGACTGTTCCCCCATAAATTCAATCTGTTGCGCTAAACCCGCATCTAAAACCTGTTGCTGTACTACAGAATGTTTTGGTCCAAATATTTTCATTGTTACGCCTGGGTATTGATCTTTTACCAAACCCACAGCCCTTATGATGTCGGCCAGATTTTTCTGTGCCGTCATATTAGAAATATGAATGAATTGCTGTTTTACACCATCAGCTTTATGCTGAAAATTAAAAATTGAAGTATTCACTACATTGGGTACAACGGTATATCGGATAAATGGGAAATACTGTTGAATGGACTTACCAAGGAAGTCGGAAACAACAGTCACCGCACTGGCTTCCCTGAATACCTGCTTAGCTCCCTGTTGAAACCATGCTGCCTGATCTTGGAGGCGAATATCCGCATCCTTGAGATAGCCGGTCCAATGTTCAGAAACGACAAAAGGAATTTTCCATTTTTGTTTGATCCAAACAGCCAGTAAACCTGCCTTCATGGCCACATGAACATGAACAACAGCAGGCTTCCCGTTTTCAAGAATATAAGTAGCAATTGCTTTTTTATAACAGCGTATATAGTTGCGATGTGAGATCCATTTATCCAGGACCGCAATGCCGGTCTTTTTGCAGGAATAGTAAATAATATTTTCTGTAAGGTTACCCGTGCTATTCAATTCATTGGATTGATCAACAAGTGTATGCACTTCTTTCTGCACATGAATTACATGAATATTGCAAAATGCGGAAACAGCTTGTGCATGCCGCTGGATAAAATCCCCGTCGAACCGATCATTCCGGTTAGGATACCAACTGGTTAACCATAAATATTTAGCTTTTTCCATTTATTTTGCCAGGATCATCATTGAATATCCTCCCCATTTCTTTACACTCCAATCTTTTGCCAGAGAGAAGGAAATATTGCGAAGCATTTTTTTAATTGCACGTTTAAATGAATCGGGCCGATCGATATCCACAACCGGTTTGGTATATACCCAATCGAGCACCTCAAATCCGGTATCCTGCAGGGCCCACAAGATCATTTCCTTCGAGAAATAATGAATATGGCCTACAGACTGCCGCTGCTGAAAAAGCACATGCGGTTTCATTATTGTTCTGGAAGAAAGATCAAGCGGAATATGAAAAACAAAATTTCTTCCACGAGTCTTTATATTTCGAAGAAATCCATAAAAATCATCGATGTGTTCCAAAACATCTATCACCAGCAGCAGATCAGAAACTTCGGTCTTGCGGAGTAAAATATCTTCCTGAAAAAACTTCAAATTTTCCGATTGAACCTGATCAGCCAATGCAATGGCCTGCGGAGAAATATCATACCCACTTAGTTGCTTAATTCCTTTCACACATTTATTCAGTTCATAAAGCACCCTTCCGGATCCACAACCTATTTCAATTACGGTAGCAGGTTCAATATTATTTTTTTTGATCAACGAAGCAATGATCGCAGCTTTCCAGGGAGCATCCTGCATATCCCATTGTGGATTATTTTTTAAATAATCACCATTCACATAAATCTCATCACTGCTATGCTTCATTCTGATACTTTTCTTGTTTTGAGTAAGATCAATTTAAGTGCAGCCCAGTCGTTTACACTGAACATGAAAAAACTCGAAAGCGGAACCCCATATTCTTTTACAAAAACAGATAAGATATACACCTGGTAGATGATGTACCCTATACTGCTTACCAATGCCGCTGCGGCAATGCCATACCGGGGTATAAAAATACTATCTCCGGCAGTAATAACAAGCAATGCTAATAAAGAGCCCTTAA
>CAIRHQ010000207.1 GCA_903878475.1 uncultured Bacteroidota bacterium
AACCGCATGGTCGCAAACCTATCAGCCCAATTGGGAGAGTCTTGACAGCCGGCCGGTACCGCAATGGTTCAAAGATGCAAAATTCGGCATCTTCATTCACTGGGGCGTGTACTCGGTGCCGGGATGGTGTACCAAGGGTAACTATGCTGAATGGTACCAACAGGGACTGCAATCATCCGATACGGCGAGACAACAATTTCATGCAAAAAAATTCGGTACCCGTACTTACTATGATCTGGCCAATGATTTCAAGGCAGAATTATTCAATCCTGATGAATGGGCTAAACTATTTGAACAGTCGGGTGCAAAGTATATTGTGCTCACTTCCAAACACCATGATGGATTTACTTTATGGCCCAGCAAGGAAGCCAATAAAACCTGGGGCTTTCCCTGGAATGCAGCAGATATAGGGCCTAAGCGCGATCTGTTGGGAGATCTGTTCAAGGCAGTGCGAAAAACTTCAGTTCATGCAGGCATGTACTATTCATTGTATGAATGGTTCAATCCACTTTGGAAAAAAGATAAAAAGAAATTTGCGGCAGAACATACCTGGCCACAGATGAAAGAGCTGATCAATACTTATCAGCCGGATGTATTCTGGACCGATGGCGATTGGGAAGCACCACCCGAAACCTGGAAGAGCCAGGAATTCTTAGCATGGTTGTATAATGAAAGTCCGGTGAAGAACAAGGTCATCGTGAACGATCGCTGGGGTGAAGGTGTGCGTTTTGCTCACGGTGGTATCTATACGCCGGAGTATCAACCCGGACTCGATTTTGCGAACCATTACTGGGAAGAGAGCAGGGGCATGGGTTTTAGTTATGGATACAACCGCGAAGAAGATGCCTGGGATTATAATTCAACCCAGTCGCTGGTATTGCAGCTCATCGATAAAGTTAGCCGCGGTGGAAATTTCTTGTTGGATATTGGTCCCGATGAACATGGAAAGATACCGCCGATCATGCAGGAGCGTTTATTGCAAATGGGGGAGTGGTTGAAAATAAATGGAGAAGCCATCTACAATACCAGCAAATGGAAACAAGCGTCACAATGGAGCGAAGGCCGTACTGATTATAAGCCGGCAGGAAGTAGTGGCGACCTGTTATTAAAACTCACCATCGATCCCGAGCCCGGTTATGCGGTGAAAGAACTTTTCTTCAGTTATAATGAGCAGCAAAATAATTTGTATGCCATCTTTCCAAAGTATCCAGATAATAAAAAAATAGTCTTACGCAATATTCAACTTCCGGCTACCACCGAAATTGATTTTTTATCTACCGGTGAAAAATTGAATTGGACCCTGCAAGGAAAAGATACTTGGGTAACGCTGCCTGATTATAGTCCGAATAAAATAAAAGCACCCTATGCCTATGTATTAAGGATAAAAGGGTATGGAGGGTTTGCGGCCAATCCACGCATTGATACCAAATATCCTGAACAAGGACTTCAGCCTACGATCAGCATCAATGTACCCGGCGTAGAAGCGGTGCGATATACTACGGATGGTTCTGAACCTACACTCCAATCTAATTTATACAGTAAGCCATTCGTGTTGAGTTCTAGCGCTACCATCAAGGCTACCTCCTTTCAGGCAGGATTATTACCCAGCAATACAAGCACTGAACAGGTGCAGGTAGCTGTATGGAAGCCTGCGATAAAAATACCACAGCCTGTTTCGGGTATTGCTTACCGGTATTACCAGCCAAGCGGCCCCATCAACATGACGACCTCATTTTCTGCACCCTTGGTGGGTACAGGCATTGCTACACAGATCGATCTTTCTAAAAAGCAACAGCCCGATAAATTTGCATTTCAATTTTATGGGTATATCAGCATTGCTAAAGATGCGGTATATGATTTTTATACACAATCTGATGATGGTAGTCAGCTGCTCATCGATGATGATATGGTGGTGAATAATGACGGCGACCATGGCAAGGTGGAGAAGGCTGGCAGGGTTGCCTTGAAAAAAGGTTTTCATAGAATCTGGGTGCGCTATTACGATAGTGGCGGCGGAAATGAACTGAATGTATTATTTAAATCTCCAAATTCAGTAACTACAGAGATCCCAGCTAATATCTTGTTTCATTAAAGATGAATATTGTTTCTGTTAAAATTTAAAAGAGGCTGCAATCATTGCAGCCTCTTTTTTTGTAATTTTCATTATGAAATATTTGCTGCTGACCGGTTGCTTGTTATATTTCGGAACGATGGCCGCTCAACCATCGCCATCACATAATTTATCATTCGATCATTTGGCCACACGCTGGGATGAAGCCATTCCGCTGGGCAATGGATGGCTTGGTGCATTGGTATGGCAGAAACAGGAAAAATTAAGGTTCTCACTCGATCGGGTAGATCTTTGGGATGATCGGCCCATGCCCAAAATTGATCAATTGAAATTTAACTGGGTAGTTGATCGGGTACAGCATAATGATTATGATACGGTTCAAAAAATAGGGGACGAACCCTATGAAAAATATCCGGCTCCATCTAAAATTCCGGGCGCTGCACTGGAATTCAATATTGGGGCATTGGGGAAAATAAAAAATGTATCGCTGGATATTGCCACAGCCATCTGTCATATTCAATGGGAGCAGGGAACAACACTTGAAACCTATGTGAGTGCTCAAACAAATTATGGAGTATTCGTATTTCGTAATCTGCCGGAAGAAATACCATTGAATTTGATCGCTCCTCCATACCAATCAACAAGCCCGGGAAAAAATAATAATTCAGTTGCCGGGCAAGGACTGGCAAGCTTAGGATATGCACCCGGGAAGCTAAGCAGGGGTGTACAGTTTATCAGGTATTATCAACCTTGCTATGGAAAAACAGCCTATGAAGTGATGGTGAAAATGAAATATCAGGATCATGAATTCAGGGGGAGCTGGACGATCAATAAAATAAACGGGAATCATTCAGCAATAAAGACGGTAACGGTAACCGATACCAGCAGGGATAACCATATTCAATGGTGGCGGGATTATTGGAGCCGTTCTTCTATTTCAGTTCCGGATAGTTTATTGGAACGCCAATATTATTTGGAGATGTATAAATTCGGTTCGGTAACCAGAAGCAATACGCCGCCTATTTCTTTGCAAGCGATCTGGACGGCCGATAATGGAAACCTACCACCATGGAAGGGCGACCTGCATCATGATCTTAATACTGAACTAAGTTATTGGCCGGGCTATACGAGTAATCATCTCAACCTTACGGCTTCCTTCAGCAATTGGATGTGGCAGGTGAAGGCTGAAAATGAAAAATGGACCCGCAGTTATTTTCAGGCAGGCGGATTGAATGTACCGGGTGTTACTACCATCAGCGGAAAACCCATGGGCGGTTGGATCCAGTATTCCATGAGTCCTACCACGGTGGCCTGGCTTTCGCATCATATGTTCCTGCAATGGAAGTATAGCATGGATGATCAATTTTTAAAGCAACGCTGCGTTCCCTATTTTGAGGCAGCCGATACATATTTAAATAAGATCCTGGTTTGGGATATTGGTGTTCATGCCTATTTTCTGCCACTGAGCTCCAGTCCGGAATACCACGACAACAGCATCAAGGCCTGGTTTAAAAATTATACCAATTACGATCTGTCGCTGATACGGTCGATGTATGGAAATTTAGCTTCACTCTATCGGGCACAGGGAAAAAAGGATAGTCTTTCGATGAAGGCATATCTGAATTTTTTTCCGCAGCTTGATGAAAACAATACCGGGCTTACAATTGCTCCCGGCCAAAACCTGGATGAATCGCATCGGCATCATGCTCACCTGATGGCCATCTATCCGCTGGGATTATTGAGTCCTGATGATAGCGCACAACAGGTAACCATTGATAAAAGTCTGAGGTGGCTTGAAAAAATCGGTACCCGCGAATGGTGTGGATATTCCTTCAGCTGGGCGGCTTGTTTGTATGCCCGGGCAAAAGAGGCCGATCATGCGGTAAAGCAATTGCAAATTTTTGCTGCTGCATTCTGTTCACCCAATAGTTTTCATCTCAATGGTGATCAGTTGGGAGGAAAATATTCTTCCTTCACCTACCGGCCATTTACCCTCGAGGGAAATTTTGCTTTTGCGCAGGGGGTACATGAATTGCTGTTACAAAGTTATCAGGGATATATTGAAGTGTTTCCTGCCGTGCCTGCCAGCTGGAAAGATGTTTCTTTTAAAACCTTAAGAGCTGAAGGCGCATTTTTGGTCAGTGCAAAAAAAGAAGGAGACGTGGTAGCGTCTATCACGGTTACAGCAACTGCAGGAGGAAAACTCTTACTGAAGCTTCCTTTTAAAACCTGGATCATTACCGGAATCGATCCCGGTGTGGTTACCGTGAATAACGGGATCGCTTCCGCAGTATTGGCAAAAGGACAAACCATCACCATTAATAACGGATATGAGTAAACGAATTTTAATTGCCTGTTTGATCTTGTGCCTGCCTGTGCTCTTGCTGGCGCAATCGGAAAAACCGATACCCACATCGGCGCAGCTTCGCTGGCATGGATTGGAATTTTATCTGTTCATGCATTTTGGTCCCAATACCTTTACCGATAAGGAATGGGGTGCGGGCAATGAGCAGGAAGCCCTGTTCGATCCGGTTAATATGGATGCCGAACAATGGTGCAAGGTGGCTAAGGCAGCCGGAGCGAAGGGGATCATCATCACCGCCAAGCACCACGATGGATTTTGTTTATGGCCCAGTAAATATTCCAAACATACCGTGCGTGAAAGTAATTGGCGTAACGGGAAGGGCGATGTGCTGAAAGATCTGTCGGCGGCCTGTAAAAAATATGGATTATTATTTGGCGTGTATATATCACCGTGGGACAGGAATCATCCTGATTATGGTACAGAAAGATACAACGATGTCTTTGTGAACATGATCAAAGAGTTGTTCAGGAATTATGGTCCCATTTGGGAATTGTGGTGGGATGGTGCCAATGGGGAAGGTCCCAATGGCAAGCGGCAGCTGTACGATTGGAAAAGATTTGAAGCCACGGTTCGGTCAATATCTCCCCAAACAGTGGTATTCAGCGATATCGGTCCGGATGTCCGTTGGTGTGGCAATGAAAGCGGAATAGCGGGAGCAACCAACTGGAATATGCTTGATACTGCAGGGTTTACCCGTGGTGCAGGCGGTCCGCCACAGGATTCATTGAACACCGGAAATATCAATGGCAAGAATTGGATACCGGCAGAATGTGATGTCAGCATCAGACCGGGATGGTTTTATCATCAGCAACAGGATTCGCTGGTGAAAACACCGGAAGAATTATTTCAGTTATACCTGAAATCTGTTGGGCGTGGTGCTAATCTTTTGCTGAATGTGCCTCCCGACAGACAGGGATTGATCCATGCTGATGATGTGAAAGCCTTGGTGGGTTTTGCAAGATTAAAGACAGCCGCTTTTCAGCATGATCTGGCTAAGCAAGGAACCGGGTATGTTTTTACCAGAAGTAAGATCAAAAAAGTTCAGGCATTGAATGACGGCGATTTAAAGAGTTTTCAAATATCGACTAATGAAAAGAACAGTGCACTGGGGATTAGTTTTAAAAAAGCGGAATGGATCAATTGTGTGGTATTGAATGAGTTTATTGCTGCGGGGCAACATTGTAAGGGGTTCCTACTGCAATTAAAAGATGAACAACATACAGTGTTGAAGGAGATCAGGGGCACAACGATCGGGAATAAACGCATCATTTGTTTTCCCGCCATGCGGGTTGCTGATATCAGTTTGATCATTGATGATCAAATGCAGCCAACATTGATCAGTGAAATTGCAGCGTACCGGTTGAAGGAATCGCTGATCCAATAATATTAGCGGCCTTTAAAATCAGCTTTTCTTTTTTCGAGGAAGGCCGTGGTTCCTTCTTTCATATCTTCTGTGATGAAACAATCACCGAAGGCTTCCACCTCTTTATCAAATCCACTTTTGCCATTGGTATAGGCGCTATCGCTTACCACAGCTACATTCACACATTCAATGATCTTGCCAATGGCTACGGGCGCTTTGGTTTGTATGATGCCAAGTATTTCTTTGGTGCGGTCGAGCAGGCTTTCGGAGGTAGTTACATGATTGACCAATCCCATTTGCAGAGCTTCCTGGGCATCGGCCAGGTGAGCGGTCATTTGCAATTCCATACTTTTTCCTTTACCAACGAGTTGGGTTAAACGCTGTGTGCCCCCATAACCCGGTATCAGTCCAAGGTTCACTTCCGGTTGACCGAATTTTGCGTTTTCACTGCATAGCCTGAAATGACAGGCCATCGCCAGTTCGCAGCCACCGCCCAGGGCGAATCCATTTACGGCGGCTACGATGGGTTTTTTACTATTCTCTATTTTGAAGAAAACATCCTGTCCTCTTTTGGCCAATGCCATTGCTTGTTCTTTATCCAATCCGCCAAACTCGGTAATATCGGCACCGGCTACAAATGCTTTTTGTCCTGCACCCGTGATGATCGCCGTTTTTATTTCCGGATTATGATATACTTCGTCGATGGCTTTATCCAGTTCAGTGAACACGGTAGCATTCAGGGCATTTAATTTATCGGGGCGATTGATCGTAATGATACAGATGCCGTTCTCAATGCTGGTTAAGATGGTTTGATACATGGGTTGGTTATTTTGAAAGGATGCTTAAAAATTTCTGTTTGCTTTCACCCATTCTTTGATATAGTCAGCAATATCGGTGGTGGTGGCTCCGGGTGCAAAGAGTTTACCCACGCCCATCTCATGCAACAATTGCATATCATCTTCAGGAATGATACCACCACCGGTGAGCAGTACATCCTGCATGCCTTTTTCTTTCATCAGCGCGATCAGTTTCGGGAATACCGTATTATGTGCACCACTGAGGATACTGATACCAATGGCATCCACATCTTCTTGTAAAGCAGCGTTCACTACCATTTCGGGGGTTTGTCGTAAGCCGGTATAGATCACTTCCATACCTGCATCGCGCAGGGCTGTGGCGATCACTTTAGCGCCCCGGTCATGTCCGTCGAGGCCAACCTTGGCAACCAATACTCTGATGGGTCTGTTCATAATTTTAAAATTAACCAAAAACCGCTATTGCGTTTTCAATTCTTTTGCAGGTATCCGTTTGGCCAATGGCTGATGCAATGGCAAATACACCCGGTCCCATTTTGCTACCTACCAACATTACCCTCAGGATCATTTGCAATTCACCAATCTTAATATTCTTTTCAGTAGCCAGTTGTTTGCAGGTGTTTTCAGCCGTTTCAATTTCCCAGTCTTCCAGTTCCGTATAGTTCCGGATCAGCATAGTAAAGAAATCCTTTTTGGCTTCATCCCATTTAGGCTTAACCGCTGCTTCATCATAAGAGGTAGGCGCATTGAAAAAGAAGGCAGCTTGTTCATAAAAATCGGGCAATAAACTGCAACGTTCTTTTACCAGGTTGAGCACCGTGATAAAATAAGCTTCATCATCAATATTGATGCCTTTTGCCGCGAATATTTCTTTTACCTGTGGCAGATAAGCGGTAACGGGTAATTTTTTTATCCATTCGTGGTTGAACCATTTTGCTTTTTCATAATCAAATTTGGCACCCCCTTTATGTACCCGGCTGATGGAAAATTTATCAGTGAGTTCCTGAATTGTAAAAAGTTCTTGCTCTGTACCATCATTCCATCCCAGCACAGCCAGCAGGTTTATAAACGCCTCTGGTAAAAATCCCAATTCTTTGAATCCTTTTGTTAGGTCGCCGGTTTTGGGATCGGTCCAATCCATGGCATAAACCGGAAATCCAAGCCGATCGCCATCCCGCTTACTTAATTTACCATTGCCATCGGGCTTTAGGATCAGGGGTAAATGTGCCCATTGGGGCATGGCATCCAGTCCAAATAAAAACTTCCATAATAAAATATGCACGGGTGCACTGGGCATCCATTCTTCTCCTCGGAAGGCATGGGTAATTTGCATCAGGAAATCATCAACCACCACGGCGAGGTGATAGGTAGGCATTCCATCAGCTTTCAAGAGAACTTTATCATCTACATTATTGGTATCAAACTCCATTTCACCACGGATCATATCGGTAAACGATACAAATTCATTGGCATTGATCTTTATTCGTATCACATAAGGAACGCCATCTTTGATCAGCTTTTCTGTTTCTTCGGGTAGCAGGTTCAATGAGTTCCTCATGCTCATCCTGATATGGTGGTCGTATTGCAGACTTCCACTGCCCGATGCTTTCAGTCTTTCGCGCATGGCATCCAGTTCTTCGGGGGTATCGAAGGCATAATAAGCATGACCTTCTTTTACCAGTTGATCGGCATATTGGCGGTAGCTGGGCTTTCGTTCGCTTTGGCGGTAGGGGGCAAAGGGGCCTCCGTGTAAAACACTTTCATCGGGTTCTAATCCACACCATTTCAGGCAGTTGAAAATATATTGTTCGGCTCCTTCCACAAACCTGCCCTGGTCGGTATCCTCTACCCTTACGATGAAACTACCCCCTTGTTGGCGGGCAAACAGATAATTATATAAAACGGTACGTACACCACCCAGATGAAGTCCACCGGTAGGGCTGGGTGCAAATCGAACTCTAATATTACTCATAGGCTGCAAAGATACGTAGCGACCGTGTAGCAGGGCTATGCATTTTTTAGTTTTTTTAACAGGAAAACCAGGTGGGAACTGGCAATTTTAGCGGCGTTTATACGTTTTACAGGCTGGGATTTTAAAACAGGCGCTGGGAGAATATAAAAAATAGTTAAGGTTGAATTAAACCCTGGAGCCCATTCAGCATCTATATAAGACATTCATCAAAAACATTCACTCAAACCCAACAAACCATGAAAATTAAAATTCAATTTCTTCTGATGGCCGCTTTGGCCTTGTCAGTTAGCTTTATCAGCTGTAAAAAAACGGATTCAAATCCTGTGCCGATCGAAAATACTGATCTGGTTGCTCATTCAGATGATCAATCCAGTTTTGCACAAAGTACCGACGATGTAGCCAATGATGCCAATACCAGCATTGAGAACAATAATGCATTCAATGGTTTTGCTCCAGGTGAGATCACCATGGGCCCAACCGGTACCAATGGACCACTGGGTGTTATTTGCGGCGCTACTACCGTAATGGATTCCACTGCAACTTTAAGAAGGATCACCATTACCTACAATGGACTTAATTGTGCAGGTACACGTAACCGTGTTGGTGTGGTAGTATTGACTATGCCATTGGGACAACACTGGAAAGATGCCGGAGCGGTGCTTACGGTAGATATCCAGAACCTGAAGATCACACGCGTAAGCGATGGAAAATACCATACCATCAATGGTACGGTGGCTTTCACCAATGTAACCGGAGGCAGGTTAAGAGATCTGTCGGCACTGGGCACCATCATTCATACTATTACTAGCAATGGCATGACCGTAACTTTCGACAATGGAACACAACGTTCATGGCAGATCGCAAAAAGGCGCACATTTACTTACGATAATGGTATCGTGATCACTACCATCGGTACACATACTGAAGGCACTACAACCGGTGTATCAGAATGGGGAACCAACCGTTTTGGAAATGCATTTGTAACAGCCATTACTCAGCCTATGGTAATTCGTCAGGATTGCAGTATGCGATTAGTAAGCGGACAGGTTACACATACTAAACTGGCGGCAACTGTGGTGGTAACATTCGGATTGGATTCAGCAGGCAATCCTGTTAGCTGCCCTTCAGGAACTTATTATTTTAAAATTGTTTGGACCAGTGCCAGTGGTATTGTAAGAACATTCATTCTTCCTTATTAATTCCCTCTGAAGATTAATATACGGCCGGTCAACTTGACCGGCCGTTTTTTTATGTGGTTCCGTTAAAGATTTTTTCAGCATTTGCAGATGTGATGGCAGCAACTTCAGCTGATGATGTGTTTTTTATTTCGGCCAGTTTCGCTACGATATAAGTCAAATAGCTGCTTTCATTTCTTTTTCCCCTGAAGGGAACTGGAGTAAGATAGGGGGCATCTGTTTCTAATACAAGATGTTGCATGTCGACCTGGGCAATTACTTCAGCAAGTCCCGAATTTTTATAAGTGAGCACACCACCGATCCCCAGATAAAAACCTGCATCAATGATCTGTTTTGCCTGTTCCAGGTTACCGCTAAAGCAATGAAAGATGCCCCGGATCCCTTTTGAAATATAAGGCTGAATGGATTGAATGGTTTCATCCATAGCATTTCGCGTGTGTATCACAATGGGTACATCATATTGAATAGCCCAGGATGCCTGGATATTAAAGGCTTCGTATTGTTGTTGTTTAAAGGTAGTGTCCCAATAAAAATCGAGACCGATCTCTCCTATGGCTACAAATTTTCTTTGTTTTAGCCAATGTTCTACCTTATCAAGTTCCGTTTTATAATGTTCATTTACGGAACAGGGGTGCAATCCCATCATGGCAAAACATTTGCCGGGATAATTATTTTCTAATTCCAGCATGCGTTCAGTTTCAGTACTGTCGATGGCCGGGAGGTAGAATTTTTTTACCCCTACCAATTCAGCCCTGCTCATCAGCGCATCAATATCTGCTGAAAATTCTTTTAAGTAAAGATGACAATGTGTATCAGTAAGTTCCATATATCTTGAAAGCAAAAATGCTGAAAAACAATTACAAATAAAAAATATAATTACGTAATGCTATCGTTCTTAGTACTTCTTTATGAAACACTATGATCATTGATTCTTGTAGCGAAATCGCTCCTTTAAAATGAAATAAAACTACCCATTTTATATTACTAGTAATCGGAATGTAAAAAGTTCGTCATTTGGTTAAAAAATTATTGTTTATTTAAAGACAACAATGTACTTTTATCCTAGTTTTCATAGGGTACGGATTAAAAACGGGCCAGGGTTTCTACCCCGGCCCAATTTTTTTTAGTGAGGTTGAGTATAGGCACTATGCTGTATAGGGCACACTGATTTTATCAAACCTGAATCCCAGGTCACTAAAATGCTTCAAAACTAGCGGCAATGCAAAACGCATTTTTTCTTCTGCTTTCTCACTGTCATGAAATACGATAATGGATCCTTGTTTGCTGTTCCTGATCACATTGCTGGCGCATTGTTGAGGACTGATATTTTTATCAAAATCACCACTGAGTACGGTCCACATGATGGTGTGCATATGATAGCCCTTTCCGGCGAGGAGTTTCCGTTGAAAGCTGGTCATCTTGCCATAGGGAGGTCTGAATAAGTTTGAATCAATGATCAGTCTGGCCCGGTCAATATCTTTCAAATACAATTCATTGTTTGTTTTCCATCCGTTCACATGATTGAAACTATGGTTACCCACTGCATGCCCTTCATCCAGAATACGGCGATAAACTTCAGGGTATTTCATCACATTATTTCCGATGCAAAAAAAACTTGCTTTGGCATTATACTTTTTTAATTCATCCAAAACAAAAGAAGTGATAGTAGGATGGGGTCCATCATCAAAACTTAGGTAGATAGTTTTTTCACGACTGTTGATATCCCAGATGCGGTGCCGGTAAATCTTTTTCAGCCAGGCCGGTGTTTTTACAAAGTAAAACATAAGGCAAATTATAGATTAATTCGATCATTTTGTTCGCTTATACGATCTATTAATTGGAAGATTGGTATGCAATGCCAGAATGGGCGCTGATCAGTATTGCTGTAGGATCTGCAGCATTTATCTATCCTATCAAAAAATATTAGTCATATAAGGGCTGATGCTGTATTTTTGCCGTCCCGAAATAATGGAGACTTGTCCGAGTGGTCGAAGGAGCACGCCTGGAAAGTGTGTATAGGGGTAACTCTATCAAGGGTTCGAATCCCTTAGTCTCCGCAACAAAGAACCTGGAAGGGTTCTTTTTGGTTAGTTATATCTCATACAATTTTAATCCCTTAGTCTGTGTATGAAAATTGAACGCTTCTTTGTATATATAATTCAAAGCAAAAAGGATGGTTC
>CAIRHQ010000208.1 GCA_903878475.1 uncultured Bacteroidota bacterium
GTGCATCACGCTGCTCCCCTTTCATTTTCTTAATATTATTGATCGCCTGGTTTACTTTGCTGATATCCAACTTACCAGAGGCGTCCATTAATTGCTTGTCCTGTAAAAATGGATTTGCGGGGTCTTCGCTAGACAATAGTGCATATAATTCCTTAGAGGTAAAATCAATACCCAGTTTATCAGCTTCGTTATAAACCAGTTTTTCAATCACCATCTGGTCCCACATCTGTTGACGAATGCCAACCGACTGTGCACTGTTTGGTTTTCTGCCATAACGCTGTTCTTCCTGGTCTTCCTGTTGTTTTACCCTTTTATTGAACTCAGACAGTTCAACACCGCGGCCGTTTATTTTACCAATATTAGACGCCATGGATTTTCCTCCGCTAGCATCTCGTTTAGCATCCATCAAAATAAACGCTATTAACGCTAGCGCAATGACAGCAATGGTTATAGCTGCACCCTTATCACGAATTCCCTGAATGATCTGCATATGTATATCTATATTAAAATGGAGGGCAAAAATAGGGTAAAAAACCATATAAATGTTGAAAAAAAAACGCCCGGAAATCATTAAAATTGAGTACGGGTAGGGTTTTACGGTATTGTTTTAGGTTTATCAAGAAGAATAAGCGGGGTTGCGGCTCTTGGGGTTTATGCACACCCGGTTGTGAAAAAACCCAAATTCCTGTGAATAATCATGGTTTTTCAAGATGAAAATACCGGGTAAAATGAGTAAAACTTCAACAGGGTGAATGGGGTTTTAAATTTGCTGTTATCAAATTGGGCTTTATCCCTGTTTTATACACAGTAAAATAAGCCTGTTACTCTATTTTTCTTTTCACCGTGGTTTTTATTCACCGATGTTCATATTATTCCCTTTCTGGTTAATTTTTCCTTTTCTCTATTGTATTACATAAAAATATATTCATTTTTTTTTATGTTAATTTTCTGTGTATTGCTGTTAATAAACCAAACAATTTAATTTTGCAATAGCTGGTAAATTTTTAGTTTCCACATATCCACAGCCCTAGTAGTAGTAGGTGATTATATAAATAAGTAGTACTAATACATATTATGACAGATATTAACAACGCAATACAGCAATTATCAAAAACCGGTTTTCTAAATATTGATATAGATCCAACCCTTGATTTATTTGAAGAAATTGAAAAATTAAAAAAAGAAAAAAATGCGATCATTCTGGCACATTATTATCAAGAGCCGGATATTCAGGATATAGCAGATTTTATTGGTGATAGTTTAGGTCTAGCTCAGGCGGCCGTAAAAACCCAGGCAGATATTATTGTTTTTGCCGGGGTGCATTTTATGGCTGAAACCGCTAAGATATTAAACCCTGCAAAAAAAGTGCTCTTACCAGACCTTAATGCCGGTTGTTCTTTAAGCGACTCTGCACCACCAGCTTTATTTAAAGTTTTTAAAGAACGACATCCTGATCATCTGGTAATATCTTATATAAACTGTTCTGCGGGTATTAAGGCGCTTAGTGATATCATCTGCACCTCTTCTAATGCCCAAAAGATCGTTGAAAGTTTACCGGCAACCCAACCCATCATTTTTGCGCCCGATAGGAACCTTGGGGCTTATATCAACAAACAGACGGGTATAAATATGGTTCTATGGAATGGTGCTTGTATGGTTCATGAAATATTTAGTCTTGAAAAGATCACTAAACTTAAAATACGGCATCCGCAAGCAAAAATAATTGCTCATCCTGAATGTGAATCTTCTTTACTGGCTATTGCCGATTTTATAGGAAGTACAACAGCGCTTTTAAAGTTTTCCGAAAAAGACCCGGCACAGGAATTTATTGTTGTTACTGAGACGGGAATTTTACACCAGATGCAAAAGAATAGTCCTACAAAAACTTTTATCCCCGCTCCACCGGATAATAACTGTGCTTGTAATGATTGTCCGCATATGAAATTAAACACCCTGGAAAAACTCTATCTCTGTATGAAATATGAATTACCGGAGATTATTATGGATGAAACACTAAGAATACAAGCAAAAAAACCGATCGATAAAATGCTTGAAATTAGCGCCCGGTATGGGTTATAAATGTTGTTGTGTAGAATATACCTTAATCCTACCGGCTATATTTTCCCGGATATTCATATAGAACAGATTAATATCACCCACATGATAATTCTTTTTATGAATGAATATTTTTCCAAAGATCCTTGGCTTGCACGACCATAACACATTTTGATGTATTCGGGCACTTACCACATGGGGCACGATCTTATTGAAATGGGTAAGTACCCCACCTTTATTGTAAGAGGGGCTGGAATAATTATTATCAGTTGTCCAAACAAGCGGATTTACAACAGCAGCTTCAAATTTTTCTTTCGCTACAAAAGCTGGATCAATATACCCCGATTTAAAAGTACGCCAGCTTACAAAACAACCGGTTGATAAAGAATCTTTACATACAGTGATATGGGTAAAATAATCCTTCGGTACCGGTAAGCCAACGATATAAGCACAAACCAATTGTTTGTATAATTCTTTTCCATCAAAAAACTCTTTCATCAACCTGGCAGCGTGTTTTGTACCCTGACTATGCGATGCGATTATAATAGGACGCCCTTTGTTTAGGTATTTTAAATAATATAAAAAAGCGGCCCTAACATCTTCATACGCAAGATTAAAATATGGTTCTGAAACCGAATCTTGAATATAGAATGATTTTAAATGTGCCTGCCTGTAACGGGGAGCAAAAACTCGGCAGTGTTCATTAAACACACTGGCCTGATATAGCATAGAGCTATAGTCAGTTTTTGCATTTATTTTTGCATCATCTATATCTGCATTCCAGCGTTGATCATTATTATCGGTAAGGGTGGTTGGGTGAATAAAGAAAACATCCGCAACAGAATCGGGCTGATAGTTTTTTTGTAAGGGCGAAGGAACACTATCGCTTGGATCTTTTTTCCAGGGGTGAGCAGCCCAGTAATCCAAATTGCTATAATCAGGTACACCAGATTTTGCTTTAAACTGATAAACCGGCAATGTAGAATAGTTTGTTTTACTACAAGAGTTCAGTACCAACCCCGAAAAAAACAAAAAAATAGCAGGCAGAATAGCTTTAAATAAAAAATAACTTTTGTATTTTTTCATCACCAAATCTACATTTCTTCACATAAATAATAAAATCAAGACATATTATCGAATGGTCTTTGTCGGGTTTTTAGCATTTTATTAAATATGATGTTAAGGCATATACCCTTTTTAAAGGCGGTTTTCCTGCACAGTATAACCGCTTTTGGTGGACCCCAGGGGCATTTAGGCATGGTGATGAAAACCTTTGTAGACCGCAGAAGGGATATCAGCAAGGAGGAGTTAATGGAGTATATTTCCTTTTGTCAGCTTTTACCAGGCGCCTCTTCCACACAAACACTCACCCTGATCGGCTATAAAAGAGGGGGCCTTTCCTTGGCTGTATTAACCCTATTGATATGGATCTTACCCGCTTGTACCTTAATGGGTGGGTTGTCGTTCCTGGTAAGCAGTATTGGAAAAGAACACCTGAACAGCACCGCCTTTCAATTTATTCAACCCATGGCGATAGGGTTTTTAGCCTTTGCCGCTTTCCGGGCCTTTAAGATATCCGTCACCAATCTGATCACCCAGATCATTATGCTGCTGGCGCTTGGTTTAACTTATTTTCTTTTTAAAATGCCCTGGATCTTTCCCGTGTTGATCGTGCTGGGAGGCGTGGCAACCAATTTTAGTAGTAAGCGTATTCCGGAGAAAGAGGTGATCAAACCCAGGCATATTCGTTGGACCAATATCTGGTTATTTGTTTTAATTTTTGCGGTAGCCGGAACCTGTAGTGAGTTGGCCAGAAAACAAAGCTGGGAAAACCGAAAAGCTTTTAACCTGTTTGAAAACTTTTACCGGTTTGGAAGTTTTGTTTTTGGTGGCGGAGATGTGTTGATCCCGATGATGCTTGATCAGTATGTGGCGAGGCCCTCTTCTGCCAAGGTAGAAAAAAGGAACCCCGGAATCATTCGTATTGAAAAAGATCAGCTACTTACCGGGGCCGGAATGGTTAGGGCAATACCCGGGCCGGTGTTTTCTATTGCTTCGTTTGTAGGAGGAATGGCAATGGAAAAAGAAGGTCGAGCGGGACAGCTTATGGGCTGTATCATTGGCTCGGTAGCCATATTTTTGCCCAGCGCCTTATTGGTTTTATTCTTCTTTCCGGTATGGCAGATACTAAAAAAATATGTGCTGGTACACCGATCGCTGGAGGGTATCAATGCCGCTGTGGTGGGCATCATGTGGGCCGCAACACTTTATTTATTAAAAGATGTTTCTGTGGGATCCTTTAACTCAATTAGCCTTTTAAATATTGGAGTAATTACGGGTACTTTTTTAGTACTTCAACTCAGTAAGCTACCCCCGCCATTCATTGTATTATTCTGTCTCCTGCTCGGTTGGATCTTCTGATCTGGGGCGATAATATCCGTTGGCCTCTATCTCTTCTTTCACCACATCCGGCACCAGAAATTTGATCGATTTTTTCTCGGCTATTAATTCACGGATACGGGTAGACGAAATTTCAAGCAAGGGCGCCGACAATAAGGTAATGGTGGCTCCCATATTATTATCTACATCAAAGCCCGGGCGCTTATAAATATATAAAGGATAGTTCCGGGTGATCACGGTATAATTTTTCCACTTATCGAGGTTTTGAAAACTATCACTACCCATGATCAAAGAAAATTCATGCTCAGGATGTTTTTCCTTTAGGTAGGTAAGTGTATCAACCGTATAAGAAGGCTTGGGTAATTTAAATTCAACACTGCTGGCCCGGAGTTGTTTTTCACCCTCAATGGCCGCATTGATCATATACAGGCGGTGGTACTCATTGAGCAGTGAAGCGGATTGTTTAAAGGGGTTTTGAGGCGACACTACAAACCAAACCTGTTCAAGGCTGGTATTATTGATCACATGGTTTGCAATGATCAAGTGCCCGATATGAACAGGGTTGAAAGATCCAAAATATAGCCCTATTTTCATAACTTATTATAAATGAGTATAAAACACTTTAAGATAAAAACAATTCGTCGACCCAAATCATTTCTGCTTCATCTAAACGAAGACTTAAATGATAGCCGGCCACCGAAATAGAAATAGGATCTCCTAATGGCGCCACCTGGTCTACCTTAACGATCTCGCCAGGTACACAGCCCATTTCCATTAGTTTTAAAAAGATATCATCCTTTTCAAAAGAATTAATAACCCCCGACTTCCCCACCCCAAGTTCCGACAGTTTAAGTTTCATGCAAGTTTATTTATGGCCAGCCCGAATATCAAATATTATTTGCAAAGGTATCATTTCGAGATTGTTCTATAATTTCGATTTAAGAAATTCTATTATGGCCATTAGTTTTAATTGTGCAGACAAACAGGTTAGTCTAAAGGAGCGGCGCAGACTTAAACAGTTCATTGCCGATCTGTTCAGGAAATATCGTAAAGACCTAGGCGGACTAAGCTATGTATTCTGTTCAGACAAGTTTTTGCTGGATATTAACAAGCGCTTTCTTAAACACGATTATTATACAGACATTATAACCTTCCGGCTTTCGGCCGCCCCGGACCCAATTGAGGGGGAGATCTATATCAGCATTGACCGCGTGAAAGAGAATGCTGCCGGACTTAAAGTATCGGTTAAAGAGGAGTTGCACCGGGTTGTTTTTCATGGGGCGCTACACCTTTGTGGACTAAACGATAAAAAACCCCTAGACAAGAAGAAGATGACAACAGCCGAAAACAGCTGCTTAAAAAGCTATTTTTCATAGTGTTCCACGTGGAAAACGGGCTTATTTAAGCGTTTTTTCACGTGGAACAACTAAGTCTATCCTGTACTAATTCAATAATTTAGGTTAACGTACCTTTGCCCCATATGTTTCCCCAATACGATATAATAGTGGTAGGTGCCGGACATGCCGGTTGCGAAGCCGCGGCTGCAGCTGCAAACCTGGGCAGCCGGGTATTATTGATCACCATGAACCTTCAGCATATTGCTCAAATGAGCTGTAATCCCGCAATGGGTGGTATTGCTAAGGGTCAGATCGTTAGGGAGATTGACGCAATGGGCGGATACAGCGGGATCGTTACCGACAAGAGTATGATCCAGTTTAGGATGCTGAACCGGTCGAAGGGACCAGCTATGTGGAGTCCGAGGGCGCAAAGCGACCGTATGTTGTTTTCTGCTACCTGGAGGGAGATGCTGGAGCAGACTAAAAACGTGGATTTTTATCAGGATACAGTAAAAGGGTTATTGGTAAAAGATGGTCGTGTTTACGGGGTTTCAACCGGGCTTGGACATGAAATTGTGGCAAAATCGGTGGTTTTAACCAACGGAACCTTCCTGAATGGCATAATTCATATAGGAGAGAAGAATTTTACCGGAGGAAGGATGGCAGAGAATGCGGCAACCGGAATTACCGAACAATTGGTGGCGCTTGGGTTTGAAAGCGATCGCTTAAAAACAGGAACCCCGCCCCGGGTGGATGGCCGAAGCCTGGATTATAGTAAAATGGAAGTGCAGAACGGCGATGAGGAAATTGTTGGCTTTAGCTTTTTAGATATTGAACGCGTTAAACCAGAAAAGCAGCGCTGCTGCTGGATCACCTATACCAACGATAAGGTGCACGAGTTATTAAGGACCGGCTTTGAAAAAAGTCCCATGTACCAAGGAAGGATCCAGGGCACAGGACCAAGGTATTGTCCGAGTATTGAGGATAAGATCAGCAGGTTCGCCGAGCGCGATAGGCACCAGTTATTTGTAGAACCGGAAGGGAGGAACACGGTGGAGATCTATGTGAATGGATTTTCAACATCGCTACCAGAAAGCGTTCAGTATCAAGCACTTAAGCTTGTTCCGGGCTTCGAAAACTGCAGAATGTTCAGGCCGGGTTATGCCATTGAATACGATTATTTTCCGCCTACCCAATTAAAATTCAGTCTTGAAACCAAGCTGATCCAGAACCTGTTCTTTGCCGGACAGATCAACGGAACCACTGGTTATGAAGAAGCTGCCTGCCAGGGATTGATGGCCGGCATCAACGCGCATCAAAAAATAAAAGAACTTGATCCGGTGGTATTAAAAAGAAGCGAAGCGTATATCGGTGTGCTGATCGACGACCTGATCAACAAAGGAACCGATGAGCCTTATCGGATGTTCACCAGCCGCGCTGAATTTAGAACCCTGCTGCGTCAAGACAATGCCGACATTCGGCTCACCGAGATGAGCCATAAACTTGGATTGGCATCTGATGAAAGACTTGCTCGTGTACAGGATAAAATAACTGGCGTGCAAAAGATAAAAGAGATCCTATTAGAAATGAGTTTGGATTCCGATGAAACCAAGCTGTTCTTAGAAAGCGTACAATCGTCACCGTTAGTAAATAAACAAAAAGCTGCTCAACTGTTATTGCGACCCATGATCGGGTTGCGGGAGATGATGAAACAAATACCCAAGCTGAACGATGCGTTAATGAAGTTTGACCAGGAAACCCTGGAGCAGGCAGAAATTCAGATCAAATATGAGACCTATATCGAAAAAGAAAAAGAGCTGGTGGCAAAAATGAGTCAGCTAGAAGACCTGTTGATCCCCGATAATTTCAATTACGATAAACTGGGTTCGTTGAGCAATGAAGCAAGGCAAAAATTCAATCGCATAAGACCCCGTACCCTTGGACAAGCCTCGCGCATTTCGGGAGTTAACCCAAGCGATGTTCAAATATTAATGGTATTTATGGGACGATAAATTTTTTATCATGAAGCATATTATTCACAGGAACGACAACAAAGAAAAGGTCTTCCAATCTGTTGCCAACTATTTACAGGAATTACGGTTGCCGGTAAGCAGCCAAGATAGTAACCGACCCTGGGGTGGTTTTTTTGTGATCGATGAAAATTATACAACAGATTTTATTGCAGAATTTTTTCCTTCTCTGTCTAAACAGGACCTGGCCCCCGGAACAAAATTAAGTCCGAAGATATTGGTGGTAGCTCCCGAAAACAGACTAAGCTGGCAATACCATCTTCGCCGCGCAGAAATATGGAAACTGATAGAAGGAAAAGCGGGCCTAATCACCAGTGATACAGATGAGCAAGGTGAAATAAAACATTTGTCCATCGGCGAGATCATTAACCTAAAACAGGGCGAAAGGCATAGGTTGATCGGTTTGGATAACTGGGGAATTGTAGCCGAGATCTGGCAACACACAGACGCCAGCCAACCAAGCAATGAAGATGATATTGTTAGGGTTCAGGATGATTTCGGGCGATAGGCATACAGCTAACAGCTTCAATATTTTCCAACCGTTGTTCAAAGAAAAAAGAAGTAGAGTAAATTAAAATCAGTAGCGGAGTCCTATGAGCCTGCCAATATAACCAAGGGTTTTAATGGCGGCGTCTGGAGGACTTGTTGCGATGATATCGTTTCGGTAATTATTCATTAGCACACCCATATAAAGCATCGCCCGCAGGTTCATTTTAAAGGCTGTTTTTCTGCCGTCCGTAAGTTTATCTAAAACCTTACAAACATCTTCAAAATAATTTTCCATTTAAAGCGCGGGCTGGTGAGTATTAAAAACAGAAACAATCTGATCCGAAGGATTTCTAAAAGCGTGTTTTACCCCGGCAGGGACAGCGAGGCTATCTCCTTTTTTTGCAGTTAGCCATTTGTTTTTAATAAAAAATTCCATTTCACCTTCCAGAATATCATAGGTCTCAATTGCGTTGGGGTGAATATGCACCAAGGGGTCTTTCATATTACACCCGGGCAAAAGATCCCAATGTAGATCAAGAGATTTTCCGTTTGTGTCAATGCCCGATTGTAAAACGGTAAACTTCATCCCTACGGGTGTCATATCAAGCACTTGATTTTTTATGGCCATACCGGTGTTTTTTATTTGAATAAAAAGCTATGATAACTGCTCAATGACCTCAGTTATTAAAGTTTATTATCTGCAGCAAGTACCATCCTGATCTGATTATAACCGATCTCTTTTGGAAGCCCCTCCATCAATTTTGTAAAACCTCCATCTGCATTTGTTTTTATGGCCGCCCTGATCAGTGTTTGTTTTTCAGTACTGATCAACTCGTCAACATTAACTTCTCCCTCAGTAATAAAGTGTAATAAATGTACCTCAATGGTTCCGAGGGTGAGTTTTCTTTCTTCGGCAATTTCTGCAACAGATTTCCCCTGCCTGAATAATGATAGGCTGATTTTTTTAGTATCTGGTTTTTTGCTATCTGATTTTTTATCTTTTACAGAGGCCTTCTTTGCTTTTATGGGTTGGTCATTTAACTCCAGCATATTGCTCTCGATACCATGTCTGCTGCAATAGCTTTCCACCGCATCGAGTATTTCGTCGCCATATTTTTCGGCCTTGGCCTTACCAAATCCCTTGATCAGCTGCAGGTCTTTTTTAGTTTTCGGTAAAAAATAGCAGACCTCTTTTAGCGAGGCCTGGTTGGCAACCATATAAATAGCCATACCCGTTTCTGATACCACTATATCTCTCCAGCGTTTCAGGGTATCATATAGTTCGGGGTTGGCAATATCGGTTACCTGTTCTTTTTTTCCACTGGCATACACACTGAGTTTTATGCGGGGGAGCGATAGTTGTAATCGGTGTTGTAAAAAACCGATAACCAAAAACGACTTGGTACAATAATCTAAATAATAACCTGCGGTAAATGCGGCAAGATATAAAGGGTGCAGATATTCATCAATAATGGTGGCCGTTTCTTTATGTTCGGTGATAAGCGGGTGCGATCTAATCTGTTCCAAAATTCCTTGTATGAGCGGGACAAAATGCCCGGCCGCATCCTTTATGCGTTGTTGTAGGGGAAGATTATTTTCTATCACCGGCTCCACCTTCATCAGGGTGGAGACTTGATGCAGAAATTTTTCTCCGGTATTTTTTGCCGAAAGTATCTGGTTGTTGATACCCTGGCTCCACTGTAGCGCAGTTGCCTGGTTTGCAACACTGGTCAATCTTTCCTGTTGCTTATTGATATGGTATAACAATTGTTCACTGGCCGATATCATCTCTGGGAAAGTAAAAATATTTTCAAGCAATTCCTGGGTATACAGTTGACGGGCCCCGGCAAAACGCTCGGCCAAGGAACCGCGATGCTCCAGTAGTTCCTGCCCCTTTTTTACATTCGGGTTGCTGTAAATGGCCGAGTTCGGAATTTTAGACAACAACACAATTCCCTGCAGACTGGTGCAGCGACTTAGGGCAACATAAACCTGTCCACTACTAAATGCGGCTCCCGCATCGATCATAACCTTATCAAAAGTTAGGCCCTGACTTTTATGAATAGTGATGGCCCAGGCGAGCCGCAATGGGTATTGACTAAAACTTCCCAATGTTTCCTGCTGAAGTTTTCCGTTCTCGCGATTCAGGGTATAGCGGGTATTCTCCCAGCTTTCGGGCGACACGGTTATATCGGTATTGTCGGCGGTAACCACGATACTGTCTTTTGATAAAGATTTTATCACCGCGATCTTTCCGTTGAAATATCTTTTTTGAACAGCATCATTTTTTAAGAACATCACCTGAGCGCCCTCTTTTAATTCCAGCGATGCGCCTACCGGATACATATTTTCTGGAAACTCATTTTCGATCACCGCCTCATAAGTAAACGCTTCATTATTTAGGTTATACAGTTCAACCTCATTGATCTGATCTGCTTGTCGGTTATGTGAAGTGAGTGTAATATAATTTTCTTCGGGCGCCGGTTTAAATCCGGGAATATACCGCTGGTGCAACCAATCAAAATCCTCGGCATCCATTTCATTGTTCCGCACCTTATTCAATAGGCCAATAAAACTATCTTCTTTTTGGCGGTAGATCTTGGTGAGTTCGATCAGTAAGGGAGTTTGCGCGGCAATGGCCTGGCTATCGAAAAAGAATGGCGAGTTGTAAAACTCACTCAGCAGGCTCCATTCAGGATTGGTGGCCACGGGCGATAGTTGATACAAATCGCCAATACACAATAACTGAACCCCACCAAAAGGAAGGGTATGATTTCTGCGTGCACTTTTTAAGAGGCAATCGATGGCGTCCATGGTATCGCACCGCACCATACTGATCTCGTCAATGACCAGGACCTCCATTTTCCGCAACAATTGTAAACGCTGTTTGGTGTAACGAACCTTTGATAATAACTCGTTACGATTTTGGTTATTGGGTAAAAAGGGATGAAAGGGCAACTGGAATAAACTGTGCAGGGTTACTCCGCCAGCATTAATGGCCGCTACGCCGGTGGGCGCGGCCACTACAATATTCTTGCTACAGTTATCTTTTAAGTATTTTAAGAAAGTTGTTTTTCCCGTGCCCGCGTTCCCGGTCAGAAATACATTTTCACTTGTTTCTGTAACAAAGCGAAAGGCAAGATCAAAAATTTCGTTGTGCTCAATATGCGTCATGGTGTGCAGGCTTGCTACGGGTGTCGGCTGCAAAAAAATTATGAGCAGCTGTAACAGAATACAATATTATAGGAATTAACTGTAAAAATCTGATAGCTGTTTACTCAAACCCCGGGCGTTTTTTTCTTTTTAGATAATGGTTGTTTTCCTTTTGCCAATAAAGCAAACCCTGATAATATTGCATATGAAGTAAAAGGATAGAAGGGCCCACATAGGGTACGGTGCGAGCACCTTCATATCCCAAAGAGGAGCTTACGCACTAGCCTTTGCACCCAGCATCAACAATTCATTTACCACTATTTCGGTAATGTATTTTTTGGTGCCCTCTTTATCGGTGTAACTGCGGTTGATGAGCCGGCCTTCAATGGCCACCTCGCTTCCCTTGTTTAAATATTTTTCAACGATATCGGCCAATTTTTCCCAGGCTACAATATTATGCCAGGTTGTTTCTGTGATTTTTTCTCCCTCGGCATTCTGGTAGTTTTCATTGGTGGCAACGCTGAAACGGGCCATTTTTTTACCGCTTTCAGTGTTCTTTACTTCCGGGGCCTTACCGAGGTGTCCGATGAGTTGAACCTTGTTTCTTAATGTTTGCATGATCATTTGTTTTTGTTCTGCAGGGCAGAATCGGTTAATAATTATTTTTCAACCTGCCGGAAATGCCGAACAGGTTTGCCAAACAAAGATGGGGTGCCCGATAAGCGATAGCCGGAGAATAATTATTTGCTTCCGTATGTATGCATTTGTAAACGATTGTATCAGTACCAAACCCGATTGTTCAATCCAAACCCAAGTATATGTTAATCACTACCGCTCCTAAAAACTGTTTAACCTGTAATAAACTGATCAGGGGTCGCACGGATAAAAAATTCTGCGACGACTATTGCCGCAACACGTACAATAACCAACAGAATGCTGCGGGAAATAATACGATACGCAATATCAACTATGCTTTAAGGAAGAACCGAAGGATATTGGAATCCTTATTGCCGGAGCATGAAAAAATGATAAAAGTGAATGTAGAAAAACTATCGCAGGAGGGCTTTGTGTTCAAATATTATACGCACGCTTACTGCAACTCGCGCGGAAGGTTTTATTATTTCTGTTACGATCACGGCTATTTGGTATTGGAAAAAAACTGGTACCTGATCGTAAAAAGCAGCATCAGACTAAAATTATAATGATAGCTCGGGCACCTTGTTGATGATACGGGTGCTGCCAAAAGGAATTTCCACCTGCTTTGCGTCTTCCGGAAAATCATCGGCTTGTAGTTCGATCCTGCGGGTGATATCACTTAGCGCAGAAAGCCTTTGTACGGTATAAGGAATGGTATCTAAACCCGAAGCAAATTTTAAAATATAGCTGTAGATCCCAAACAAACTACCGGCCAGTACGGTGCTGTTGTGCATATGTTTTGATATGATCAGCGAGAAACCGATCACCAATAACACCATCAGTTCCATGAACCCGAAATTCCAGGCTTCTTTATCTGATACCCGCACCTGCCATTTTCTTAAATTATTATAATGCTCGCGGATGGTCTTCATATTGCCGGTAGAGATCACATCTACCTGTTTCTCCAGTTCATCATTCTTGTCTTGGTTCAGCTTTCTCATTTTCCGGCCATAAAAATAACTTACTACGATCACCGGGATCAGGATGGACAAACAAACCAGCACCACAGTTTTATCATAGAAGAAAAGCAGGATCAATGAACCCAGTAAATTATAGATCGCCTCGATCACATATACCAGATCGTGTTCAAGAAAATCTACGAACTCGCGGGCTAAAGTAGAGTGTGCGCTTAATTTAGAAACCTCGATCTTATTGAACCGGCGGCTCAGGAATTTTGTAACCAGGGAAGTATAGATGGCCGAATAGGTTCGGGTATCGTACATATGCCGGATGGTGCCGATCACCAGATAGACCAGGTGCACCGCAGTGAGTACGATCAGCCCACGGTAGCTGCCCTTGATCAGGTCGTTGATGGCCTCGCCAAAAAAGTAGAACCGCATCAGGTTACCCAACATCTCCAATGAAAAAAGCGAGTAGGTAAATATCAATTGATATTTATGCTTCATCATTAGGCTCCTCAAAATCTGAAATCTAGACATAGTACAAGCGGTTGATCCGTTTAAATCAGTTGAATAAAGCCAAAAAAGGCTGTATGGAATTTAATGGGCGGTTAGTAAGACCGGCAAAACGCCTTCACGTTTAATGGTCGTGTGCCTTTTCTCTTTCGGTTACCGAATTTCCCGGTATGCCGGTGATCAGGCCACAACAATTGGGCGAACCGCATTGGCAATTGAAGGGCTCCATGTATTCATCCAGAAAGGATGCATAATTGAGGGTTAGTTCTTCTCCTTTAGTGATATCGCGCGTGGCGATCACATTCAGGCCATCATAGGCAGTGTTTGGATTGCAACTATGATTTTGAGGAGCCCAGCCAGCGGGATCGTTATCCCACAGCAAAAATACCTCTTTGCTGAGCGGATAAGCGTATTTTCTAAAAATTTCTTTTTCCTTAACATTCCATTTTTGTTCTACATATCTGCGGGTAACTATCCGCTGAGACATCTGCTCTCCATTGAATATCACTTCATTACATATTATATTCTGGGTCGAGTAGATCCCATATCCGGCGATGGAATTCCCCTTCATATGGTATTTTTTCTGTTTACGTTGGTGCCGGGCAATGCCTTCGGCGATAATATGCCGGAGAAACGCCGACTGTCCAAAACCATCATGTTTGAGGATATAATCCGCACTTCCCTCATACCCGTCCTTATAAAAAACAGAGCAGGTAAAATTGATCTCTAAGAAATAGATCTCATTATTATTATTCACCCTGAAATCGAGTCGAGCATAACCCGCCCCGCCAAAACTCCTGAATATCTGAGCGGCGGCATCCTTAAGTTCTTGCTCCAGCACCGGATCATTACAAGGGATATTGGCATTGGGATGTAATTCGGAAGTTTTCAGGGCATAGGTCTTGAATTGGTTTTTTTCGGGGAAGATATATTCTACCGGCTTAAACACCCTGCATGTTTTTTCATCTTCGGCATTGGCCGCCAGCATCACCGTAAACTCGCGCCCATTGATATACTCTTCTACCAGCAGGGGGCCGTATTCTTCCATGA
>CAIRHQ010000209.1 GCA_903878475.1 uncultured Bacteroidota bacterium
ATGGCGCTTTATACTCCATTACCCAATATAACCCTGTGGTTTTTTTGGCAATGGGATAGGCCAGCGATTTTAGTCCCCAGGGATTCAAGTGCAATACCTCACCACCGTTTTCTTTAACGAGGTCGGCATATTTTTTCTGAGCGGCTTTGTATTCTTCGTCAGAAAGCACAGGGGTAAAAATCACCATCAATTCGTAGTTGTTCATTTCCCTGATTTGATTTGGTTAAAAAATTGGTTTATTCCGTTTTTTTGAACGGGCAGCAAAGGTAGGGATTTATGCCGATAATTTTCCTCCTGAATGCAGTTATTTTATGGGTTTCAGGCTATTTTAAGGGTAGCTATTGATTTGCCGGTTTTATCTAATTAATGGTTTATTTATAGTTAAATAAATATATATAATATTCATTATGTTATTTACGCAGCATCCGATACACAGGATACCGGTTATGCGCTGGTTCATAATAAGATGAATTCCTGTAAATAAAGTCAAGCTGCGCAGAGCCATTTGCTGCAAATTTCGGGTCTGCCAGCTTCTTTTCGTCCATTTTTACTTTTATCTCAGGATGCTGTTTCAACACATCAGCCGCAATATCCTCCCAACGGTAATCGCTATATCCTTCTTTTTGCTGCAATACGGCATCAAAGAAATTCCAGGAAAAGAAACTATCATCCCCGGTTGGTTCCAGCATTTCTGCCAGGTATCGATTGGCCGCCTGATCCATCGGGATCAGATAATCACCTTTAAGGAATTTTATTTTTTGTATGCTCACCGAAATTTTCACGCCGGAATTCTTATGGTGTTTTTCATAAGGGCGGGGCAGGCTCTTGTATTCATCAATATGATAAGCTTCTACTTCTATGACGGTATCCGCTTGTAACTGCTGTACTATTACCTGGTTCAGTTTCAAAAGATCAACCACGGCCGACCAGCCCTGCGGGATCAAGTAAGCTGCAGGTGCGGTCACAAAATTACCCGGTTTAAATACATTGAAATAGGTAACGGTCTTGCTGAATGGCTTGTTATGATCGTAGTACATTCTTTGTAAACCTGTAGCATCACTGGTTTTCATGGCTTGTTCATAGCCCTTAAAAACTATCGTGGTATGTTGCGTGGTATCGATGCTCCACGATAGCGGAAAACTGGTTCGCTGTTTTACCGATCTTTTCTCTTCATTTCTTACAGCGATCAATGCAGCTGCATTTGAACTGGCTTTTTCAACCATGGTCTGCATTAAGGCATAAGTAGATAGCACCCTGTCTTTGAAAGGTTTTAGCATATGCGTTTCCGGCACAAAGCCAATGGTTTGAAACAGGGCTGCATACCCTGAAGAATAACGTGGAGGGTCGTAAAATATTTCCATGCCCTTATCCGGACTTTCCGTTTCAAAATTCACATACGGCACCATATCCCATTTTTTTTCGGCCATGCTTTGGTATAACTGGGGTTCAAATGTATCTCTCAGCCATTTGCCTAAATATCCTGATCCCAGTTTATCATATTGAGACGAGATCAAGGTCATCGTATGCTGATAGTCGGCCCCATCACTAACATGGTTATCAATAAAAATATCCGGATCAAGCCAATGAAAAAGCTGGGCAAAAGACCTGGCTTCCTTGCTATCGGATTTGGTGAAATCGCGGTTCAGGTCAAGGTTCTGGGCATTTCCCCTGAAACCATATTCCAATGGCCCGTTCTGATTTGCCCTGGAATATACATTGCGATTCAGGCATCCTCCGATATTATATACCGGGATAAAGGCGAGGGTAACATTATTGGGCAGACTGATCTTTTTTTCTACAATATCCCTTACCAGCAACATGCTGGCATCGATACCATCGGGTTCTCCGGGGTGAATGCCATTGTTGATCAGGATCACCACTTTTTGTTGGCGGTGCCAGGCAGTAGGATCGAATTTTCCGTCGCCACTCACCAATACCAAGTGTAGCGGGTAGCCGGCATCGGTAGTGCCCATTTCTTTTACCAACACTTGTGCTGAATTTTTGTCGAGTTTTTTGTACCAGTCAATGGCTTCAAAATAGGTAGCCGATTCTTTTCCATTGCTTTTTTCAAAGCGGGAGGACTGGGCTTTTGAAATCTGTGCCATCAGCAGGAATGAAAGGAGCAGACAGTATCTATACATGCAGGTAGTTTTTTAACAAGCTACAAAAAATTATCAACCGGTAAATTACCGATCATGTATTCTTTAATAAATGGAGGCTTCTTTAACGAAGAAAAAATCATTTTGTGATCAGCACCGATTCATTGATCCATTCGCCATTATTGAAAATATGGAGGAAATACCTTCCGGCAGCCAGTTGGCCAAGGTTCAGGTTGATTTGTTTCTGGCCCGCTGCCAGTGCTTGTTGTGCAACCAATCGGCCGGTGATGTCTTTAATAAGGATTTGGCCGGGTGCAACTAAAGCCCTGTTCAGTTTTACCGTGAATTTTCCGTTTGAAGGATTTGGAAATACATCTGCCAACCGTGAATTATTATTTGCATGAAAGGCAATGGTTTTGCTGTAGCTGAATTTGCCATTGGTATCGATCATTTTTAATCGGTAATACAGGGTGGCATTTTCGGGTAACGCGTTGTCCATAAAACTATAGTTGGCCCAGTTCTTACCTGTGACTTCACCAATGCTGTTGAAAATAATGCCATCTGTACTACGTTCTACTTGGTATAATTTAAAATTTGTTTCATAGGTAGCATACCATTTCAACAATACCGATTCGCTTAATTTGCTGGCGGTAAAATCAATGATGGTTACGGGCAGTACTCCGGTGCACTGCCATACCAGGGCTACGTATTCGGGGTGGTCGATATAAGGATTGCGATTATTTTGCTGAGAATAGATCAGATTATTTCTGTTGATCTCCTTGGCATCAACCGGGTCTAAATTATTCCAGCTATTCATCATCTTCAAGTAGTTGGTTTGAAAAGAAGGGTAAATTCCTCCGTTGGTTGTTCCGTCCACTACTGTACTGACACTGGTTGCCCCATTCAGGGTAACCCAATTCGATAATTCATTTTCATATCGGGTGACGATATAAAAATAGGCACGGGCGATATCTCCTTTCACTGCATCATTAGGCTCAAAGGCTGAAGATGCTGTAACGCCGGGATAATTTGAAACCCCGATCTTATCGAGCACAGGGTTAGGTGGCATGGGGTATCCGGGATAAGCTCCTGCAGTTGGAAACTGAAATGTGGTAGTGCTTACCGTTGAATAAGGGATATTTCCGCGGTTGCCATTGATCTTGGAATCAGTGGGCCTAACAATAAATAAATCTGACTCAGTAGGTTGTTGATAATTTGAACCTAAGCTGAACCAGCTTCGCGGAAAGCTGTGTTCTTTATTCCAGCATACACCTACTGTACCCGGAGTTGTTCCTCCACAAAATCCGCCAGTTGGATTTTGAGCAGAAGAAAATGTAAATGGTTCGGGTCCAGAGTTATTATTGGAATAGATATCCCAGATGATGGAACTCAATCCATCATCACTTCTTATGGTATCAACTATCGGCATTTGAGTGTCGTCGATAGATGAATATGATAAAGAGAGATGGCCATTTGCGATGATATTTCTTAAGGCCGTTTTAAGTTGCTGGCAATTAAGGCCTTCCGCGGCATTATAATACCCAACAGGGATACCTCCATTCGTTGTGATAGCTGTTCCATTCAAACTGCTGGTATAATAGTAAGGCTCACCCGTGCAGCTGCCACTCGCCGAAAAAATAAAAATATAATATGTGGTGAGGTTGTTTAGTCCTGAAATAATAAATGCAGTATTGCTTCCATAGTAAGCAATGATATCCTGCCCGATCACCTGGCCATTGGTATAGGTTGTTCCGTTTATCGGAGTAAACCCTAAGCTGCTGTTTTGGCTATATACCACCAAATAGTTATTGGCAGAAGGTTCTGCGGTAAATATACCTGAGATAGTAGTACCACCAGGAGTGAGGTTTAAATTTGTAGGCGCAGCAAGAGGTGCTGAACATGGGGGTAGACTAAGTGTAGTGGCTGAATTAGTAAGAGGGATTGTAGTTAAATAATTGGGTCCTCCTAAACAAGATGTGTTGTTATAAGCGAAAATAAAATAATAGTAAAGTGTATTTGGTGTTAGGCCATTGTCTGTAAAACTTGTCAGTATATCAGAAGATACCACCGTGCCGCCACCCAATGTTTGCCCCACTGAGTAAGATGTTCCATCAACAGGATTTGAAGAAAGTGACGAAGACAAACTTCTTACAACGATGTATCCATCAGCCGCAGGACTGGATGCTGTAAAGCTTCCCGATATGGAATTAGTAGCCGGCGTTAAATTTAGTCCGGTAGGTTGCGTTGAAGGTTCCGTGCAAGCAACACTTCCGCTGGTGATACTGATCTCATCCAATGCGATCCGGTCTCTTGAATTTGCTGCAACTGTTGATTCCCAATAGACCCATCTTACCTGGACCTCTGTTTGATTTTCAGCAGCAGCAGGTAATGTTTCTATATAAGATTGCGAATAACCAGCTATTTGCCCTATGCTGCTAAAAGTTGTTGTGGTTCCTACATCGATGAAATTACCACTGGTGCCCAGCCTGTATTGTAGAGCAACACTGTTTTCTCTAGACGCTTGTTGTAATATTAAACGACAGGTCCATTGTATTTGAATATTTGTTTTACCAACTGTGTTGATGGAAACAATCCATGCGCCTGCAGATTGAGCTGCTGATGCAAGTATACTTATCCCGTTAGTTGTTTCATCTCTCCATCCGCCTGAATTACTGGCTGCCCCTATGGGTAAATCAGCATTTCCAGGAAGGGTAGTACGCGTAGTAGGTAAGGTTGCAAACTTGTGTACAGCTATGCTAGTAGGTAAAGTGGCGCCAGTAGTTTGTGCCGTAAAACTAAATGGAATTGTTTGTACAACAGGATTGGTTTGTGCCTGTAAAAAACAAACAGAAATTAAGCCTAGTATTAGAAATGTAATTTTTTTTATCATGCAAAAGAATTCAGAACAGTAGGAACAAATTTATCTTTTTTCAATATCTCTGGGGTAATAATTTATCAACAAAAAAGCCCGCCAAAAAATAATTTGGAGGGCTTTTTTGAATGCTTGGTGATAATTATTTTGCTTGAGCGTTAACTCTTTTAGATAATTTACTTTTTAAGTTGGCCGCTTTGTTCTTGTGGATGGTACCACGCTTTGCCAATTTGTCGATCATAGATGCAACCTTTGGAAATTGTTCGGTAGCAACGGTTTTATCGCTGGCCTTCAAATCACGGATCGCATTACGGGTTGTTTTACCATAATAACGGTTGCGTTCGTTGCGCTTTGCACTCTGACGGACATCTTTCTTAGTAGCTGAATGGTTTGCCATTTAATTCTTTTTTTGGGCTGCAAAGATAGGGATTTGGGATTTAAAAACTGAAATTAAACAATGAATAATTTCTAATTTGTGCCATAAAAGCTGTTTTATATGAAAAATCGCCTGATTTTACTGGCTTTGCATATTATTTCCCTCATCCTGCTGGGCCTTGGCTGGGTGATGGATATGCTGCATATTGATATATCTACTCATTTTATCGTCAATATCAACCTGTTCAATGAAAATCGCAGCGTTTTGGGTACCCTGCAAACACTTTGGCAAACGGCTAATTACTGGCCTTTTGCATTGATCTTCCTGTTTGGGATCCTGGTTCCTTTGTTCAAATCAGGCGCCATTTTTATTATTTTACTTCAGAAAGAACCCAAACAGAAACTTTTTGATTTTGTTGGGGCGATCAGCAAATGGGCCATGGCCGATGTATTCGCCATTAGCATCCTGGTGGCTTTCCTTGGGGCCGGGGCCATGCAAAATACCAGTGCCAGTTTGGAGGCAGGTTTTTATTTCTTCTCAGCCTATGTGTTACTCAGCGCCATCATCGTGTGGTGGATGGGGAAAATGCAATCCCTTTCCGGAACTTCCAAAGCATAATTAACCGATATTTGCAGTCGCTTTTAGTTCAGTAAAGTGCCGGTTTCAGGCCTGTAGTCCGGGATCCCCTTCCACCTATTACCTGCATGCATACGCACGTTGCTGAAATTTCAGCATAAGTATTTAGACAGCATCATCCGAACAAATTAATTTCTTTTGACCACCATGAAGGATTTTCAGTACATCACTAGCGCCAACCCGGGATATATAGAAGACCTGTATCAGGATTTTTTGAAAGATCCTGAATTGGTGGAACAAGGGATGCGTAATTTTTTTGAGGGATTTGATTTTGCGGTAACACAATTATCACAATCAGTTGATCCTATAAAAAACGTTGGATTTGTGCAGCCGGGTTCATCGGATATGTCCGCAGGCAATACTATTGACCTCTCACTTGAATTTGCTGTTTACCAATTGATACTGGCCTACCGGAAAAAAGCTCACCTGGTCGCCAATACCAATCCAATAAGGGCCAGGCGCGACAGGCATGCCGGTCTTGCATTGAATGTGTTTGGGTTAACTGAACAAGATTTATCAAAAACTTTTGAGGCAGGAAAATTTGTAGGATTGGGCAGGGCCACACTGAAGGAGATCATTCTTCAATTGGAAAAATGTTATTGTCATCATGTAGGTGTTGAAATTGGAGCACTGAATGATCAACAAAAAATTGACTGGCTCACCCATGCTGTAGAAACTGTTTTGCTGGAGCCGGTATCCTTACCCAAGAAAAAAAGAATACTGCAAAAACTGAATGAGGGGGTCATGTTTGAAAAGTTTTTACAGACAAAATATATCGGTCAGAAAAGATTCTCGCTCGAAGGAGGTGAAACCACCATCGCAGCATTGGATGCCATCATCAATACGGCTGCCAATAATCAGGTAGAGGAAGTTGTGATGGGTATGGCTCACCGAGGTAGGTTGAATGTACTGGCCAATATCATGGGTAAAACCTATGAACAGATCTTCAGTGAATTTGAAGGCAATAGCACTCCAGATACCACCATGGGTAGCGGAGATGTAAAATATCATCTGGGTTTTGGTAGCGATGTAGAAACCTCCGATGGTAAAAAAATGCGCTTGAAACTTTGTCCTAACCCCTCACATCTGGAAGCCGTAGATCCCGTGGTCATTGGATTTGCCAGGAGTAAGGCCGATATCATGTATCAAAGTGACTACGATAAAATATTACCGATACTGATCCATGGAGATGCTTCGGTTGCCGGACAAGGGCTCGTATACGAGGTTTTGCAGATGAGCGGTTTGCCCGGATATTATACAGGCGGAACGATTCATTTTGTGATCAATAATCAGATCGGATTTACCACCGATTTTGATGATGCCCGCACGGCCGACTACTGTACTTCTGTGGCGGCCATGGTACAGGCACCAGTATTGCATGTTAATGGTGATGATGCTGAGGCCGTGGTGAAAGCCAGTGAAATAGCCACTTTATACAGACAGCAATTCAATAGCGATATCTTTATCGATATGGTTTGTTACCGCCGGCATGGACACAATGAAGGTGATGAACCGAAGTTTACCCAGCCTCAATTATATGCCCTTATCGATAAGCACCCGAATCCGAGGGAAGTGTATACCCAGTTCTTGTTGGAGAATGGGGAAGCGGATGCAAAAATACTGGCTAGGGAAATGGAACAAAAATTCATGGCTGAGTTACAGGAACGATTAGACGAAGTAAAGCAACGCCCGCTTCCCTATGAATATCAACAGCCTGAACTGGTTTGGAAAAGTCTGCGCAGGGCCACCGCAGTTGATTTTGAGCAATCACCCATTACAGCCATCAACAAAGAAACCTGCGACCAGTTATTTAATGGATTGATGCAATGGCCAGCAGATTTCAAACCATTGCGCAAGGTTGAGAAGCTGATCCAGGATAAAATTAAAATATACAACGGCACACAAAAAATTGACTGGGCAACTGCCGAGTTGATGGCTTATGGCAGTTTGCTCATCACGGGAATGGATGTACGCATGAGCGGACAGGATGTGAAACGCGGAACCTTTAGCCACCGCCATGCCGTATTGTACGAAGAGCTGAATAACAATGACTATAACAGGTTGGATCATTTTTTGCCAGGCCAGCGACCATTCAGGATCTTTAATTCCCTGTTAAGTGAATATGGGGTTTTGGGATTTGAATACGGCTATGCAATGGCCAATCCAAATGCATTGGTAATTTGGGAAGCACAGTTTGGCGATTTTTGCAATGGGGCTCAAACCATCGTTGACCAGTTTATTGCCACTGCCGAAACAAAATGGCAACGGATGAATGGCATGGTGTTGCTGTTACCTCATGGTTATGAAGGGCAGGGGCCTGAACACAGCAGTGCGCGGATGGAACGGTTCTTACAGATGTGCGCCGACCTCAATATGGTGATCAGCAATGTAACTACCGCGGCTAATTTTTTCCACTTGCTCAGGAGGCAAATGGCCTGGCCATTCCGGAAACCATTGGTCAATTTTTCGCCTAAGGCAAATCTGCGTCATCCGGAAGCCAGCAGTTCCATCGCGGAGTTCACGTCAGGAGGATTTAAAGAATTGATCGATGATGACACAGTTGCAGAGCCCGGAGTCATAAAAAAAGTTTTGTTTTGCAGTGGCAAAATATATTTTGATCTGGCCGAACGCAAGCAAAAAGAAATGAGGAGCGATGTGGCCATCATCCGTTTAGAGCAGATCTATCCATTGCCACAACAGCAGTTGGAGCAGTTGTATAAAAAATATAGTAAGGCCATCTGGTATTGGGTACAGGAAGAACCCCTGAATATGGGAGCTGCCAGCTTTATCCGATTGAACCTGAAGCATATTAATTTTCATATCATCAGTAGGCAGGCCAGCGCAGCCACGGCCACAGGGTATGCTAAAATTCATGCGCAGGAGCAACAACAGATATTGGAAACAGCATTTACGGTGTAACCATCTTGACTTAAGAAAAGAAA
The DNA here is from genome assembly GCA_903878475.1 of uncultured Bacteroidota bacterium. Taxonomy (GTDB): domain Bacteria; phylum Bacteroidota; class Bacteroidia; order Chitinophagales; family Chitinophagaceae; genus Ferruginibacter. Next base: position 8,926 of record CAIRHQ010000209.1, read on the forward strand.
ATTTATATTTTAAATAATAGTATCATCGTTAAAAAAAAATAATCAATTCAGATGTTCAATAGTTTAAGTGAAAAGTTAGAAGCAGCGTTTAAGAATATTAAAGGGCAGGCCCGTATCTCTGAACTCAATATTGCCAATACGGTAAAGGATATACGCCGTGCATTGGTGGATGCGGATGTTAACTATAAGATCGCCAAAGAATTTACCGATAAGATCCGTGACAAGGCTCTCGGCGAAAAAGTACTTACTGCGGTTAGTCCGGGCCAGTTGATGGTAAAGATCGTTCAGGATGAGCTTACAGAACTGATGGGCGGAACCGAAAGTGAATTTAACCTCAGTGGAAATCCGGCCATCATTCTGGTAGCAGGATTGCAGGGAAGTGGTAAAACCACGTTCAGTGGAAAATTGGCCAACTATCTGAAAACCAAGAAGGGTAAGTCGCCCCTGTTGGTAGCAGCCGATATATACCGGCCTGCGGCGATCGATCAGTTGGAAGTATTGGGCGGACAGATCGGGGTGGATGTTTATGCAGAGCGCGAGAACAAGGATGCGGTTTCCATTGTACAAAATGCGATCAAAGAGGCGCGGGCAAAAAATAAGAATGTGATCATCATCGATACTGCAGGCCGCTTGGCCGTGGATGAAGTGATGATGAATGAGGTGGCCAATATTAAATCGGCGGTACAGCCACAGGAAATTTTATTTGTGGTGGATAGTATGACCGGTCAGGATGCGGTGAATACTGCTGCAGCATTTAATGAGCGACTCGATTTCACTGGTGTGGTACTCACCAAACTGGATGGTGATACCCGTGGGGGTGCGGCTTTGTCGATCAAGTATACCGTAAATAAGCCCATCAAGTTTGCGAGCAACGGTGAAAAAATGGAAACCCTGGATGTGTTTTATCCGGAAAGGATGGCACAACGGATCCTGGGGATGGGAGATATTGTGAGTTTGGTGGAAAAAGCACAGGAGCAATTTGATGAAAAAGAGGCTGCAAGGCTGGAGAAGAAGATCAGGAAAAATCAATTCGACTTTGAAGATTTTAAGACCCAGTTGCAACAGATCAAAAAAATGGGCAATCTGAAAGACCTGATGGGCATGATACCCGGAATGGGAAAGCAGTTGAAAGATGTGGATGTGAATGATGATTCATTCAAGGGCATTGAGGCCATGATCAATTCCATGACACTGCAGGAGCGCCGTAATCCTGATATCATTAATCCCAACCGGAAATTGAGGATCGCAAAGGGAGCGGGGAAAGACCTGAATGAGCTGAACCAGTTCCTGAAGCAGTTTGACCAGATGAAAAGCATGATGAAAACCATGAATAAGATGCCGATGGGAAGGATGCCTGGGATGGGTAAGCGATAATCGGGCAGGCTCTTTACTGGTTATCCTGACGGTAACGCATTGTTAACTTCAATTAATTTGGCAATTCTCCCCGCTAATCATATCTTCGCCTACCTTTTTTAAGGAGAAACCCAATTTTATAACAACCAAAAATTTCTATTTTATGGCTGTAAAAATGAGACTGCAAAGGCATGGCTCAAAGAAAAGACCATTCTACTTCATCGTTGTTGCTGATGGCAGAAGTCCACGCGACGGTAAATTCATTCAAAAACTTGGTACGTACAATCCACTGACCGTTCCGGCCTCAATCCAGATCGATCGTCAGAAAGCATTGGACTGGCTGCAAAAAGGTGCTCAACCCACCGATACTGTACGCCGTATCCTTTCTTTCAAAGGAGTGTTGTTCCTGAAACATTTACTGCGTGGAGTAGGCCTCGGACTATTTGATGAAGCTGTGGCTATGGAAAAATTCACAAAATGGAGCAGCGAACATGAAGCGCTTGTTTCTAAACGCCAGGGTGCCCATAAAAAGGTGCGCATGGAACGTCGTGATCAACCCGTAGTTCGCAAAGTTGCAGAAAAGACAGAAGTTGCTCCAGTAGAATCAACCCCGGTTGAAGCTCCAGCAGCAGAAGAAACCAAAACAGAAGAATAATTTACCTCTGTTCAGTCAATTCATTGAAGTCCCGCTTTTTTAGCGGGACTTTTTTTATTGGCTAAGAAACGGCTAAACCAGTATCTTGCAGACCAGATGAGTCAATATTTTAAAATCGGGAAACTGGCTGCCAGTCATGGTCTTAAAGGCGACCTGGTGCTGGAACACAGCCTTGGAAAACAAACCGCTTTAAAGGGCCTGGAGCATATTTTTATTCCCGACAGCCGCGACAGTTTTATCCCTTACTTCATAACGTACACAAAGATAAAATCCGAATCAGAACTGTTCGTCAAACTGGAAGGCATAAACGATAAAGAGTCGGCAAGAAAACTTACCCCCAAAGAAGTATGGCTGGAAGAAACAGATTTCAAAAAATTTGCAGCTAAATCATCACCCATTGCCTTGCTTGGTTTTCATATGATCAATGAAGGAGAAGATCTGGGCGAGATTCTGGAAGTGATCGAACAACCGCATCAGATATTGTGTACCATCATGCTGAAGGGCAAGGAAGCCCTGATACCCCTTCATGAAGAAAGTCTGGAAAAGCTGGATACCAAGAACCGCAAAGTATATGTTTCTTTACCAGATGGGTTACTTGAAATTTATCAATAGTTTAGAGCAGCAACTTCAAACAGTAGAAGATATTATTTCCCATAAATAAATCGCGTGAACGATCCTCAACGCATCATAGCACATTTTGACCTTGATTCATTCTTCGTGAGTGTGGAGGTGCTGAATGATCCCACATTAAAGGGTAAGCCTGTTATTGTA
>CAIRHQ010000210.1 GCA_903878475.1 uncultured Bacteroidota bacterium
AAGAAAGGCATTCGCCAGTTGTTTAACCCAAAAAATAAGGCCCCGAAATAAATATTCGGGGCCATTTCATAATAATCACCAAACACAAACAAACTTATATGAGCCGAACCTTCCTGTATACTTCATGGCATAGCGGAAGCGATCCGGATCCGGTATGCTAATCAGGTTTTTTGCCTTCTAAAAATGTGTTGAGGGAGCTGATGGAAGCCTGGTTATTGTCGTCAGACTTCACGGTATAGTTGCTGTAAAAACTTTCTACATCCGCAATGGAATTATGTAATTCCATATTGCGGCGAAGGTAAGCCGGCACCGTTTCAAACTCATTGTTAGGATCTGCTGCGTTGATGTTGAATGACAAATTACGCAGCTTCGCAATGCGTTCCGTAGCCCGGCGCCTGAGTTCTTCTGTTTCGTCCTGCAGTGCAGGTTCCTCAACATCAGACATCATGATGGGCTGAGTTTGTTGTACAATTGGCTCTTCCTCCGCCGCTTTCTGGGATTTAACCACCAACTGCATTTCAAAAACTGGTTCGTCTTCCTGTTCTGGAATTTGCACTGGCGGTGGCTCCTCTGAATGACTGGATTTTGATAGTGGTGCTTCCTCTGCATAAATCTGCATAGGCTTCACCAAGTAACCCCCAGACGATGGGGTGCTGCTAGCTTCTTTATCTAATATTGATTCGTTTGTTATTTCTGATACTACAACCAGTGGTTGTTCTTCGGATAGTGGAGTTGTGTGAATATCAAATTCAATAACGGGTACTTGATCGGCTGCCGAAGATATTTCAAAAAATATAGGTTCTTCGGCTATTTTGTCCACAGTATTTTTACTTGGGATATTTACCAAGATCTCTTCTGGAGCCATTTCTACCAGACGAGGCATTAATTCATCCTCTGCACTTTGAAGCACAGATACTTCTGTAATTTCTGCAATTGCTTTTTCTTCATCACTGTCTTCAAACAACAACACCGGTTGTTGTGTTGTAGTTGGGATTTGTACGTTCTGCATCACCGGCTTGGCAACGGTTTCTTCTTTGCCCGGCATATTCAGGACCAATATCTCCTTATCTTCTTTTTGCTCAGAAGCCGGGGTCATTTTTTTCTGAAATGGATCTTTGTGTTCAAAACCAGTAGCGATCAAGGTGATGCCGATCTGGTTATCGAGCGAATGATCATATCCCAATCCTAGGATCACATCGGTATCTTCCCCTGCCTGACTCAACAGGTAATTCTGAATCACTTCTACTTCATCCATGGTAAATTCATGTTCCCCTTCCGCAGAATTGATATTGATCAATATCCATTTTGCTCCGCGGATATCATTGTCGTTCAGCAATGGCGAATTCAATGCATTTTCAATTGCCATTTGTGCACGGTTCTCACCACTCGCTGTTGCGCTGCCCAATATGGCAACACCACCATTACTCATCACGGTGCATACATCTGCAAAATCGACGTTGATCTGTCCGGTACTATTGATCACATCAGTGATACATTTAGCCGCAGTAGCCAACACATTATCTGCCTTGGCAAATGCTTCTTTCATTTTCAGGTTGCCGAACTGATGACGTAATTTATCATTGCTGATCACCAACAAAGTATCTACATGATTCTTCAACAACATCACACCTTCTTCCGCCTGAGCAATTCGCTTTTTACCTTCATAAGCAAATGGAGTGGTTACGATGCCCACGGTTAAAATACCGAGGTCCTTACATATCTTGGCCAGGATGGGTGCTCCACCGGTACCAGTACCACCGCCCATTCCGGCAGTAATGAAGGCCATCTTGGTATTCACTTCCAGGATCCGTTTTATTTCTTCCAGGCTTTCTTCTGTTGCCTGACGGCCAATTTCAGGATTGGCACCGGCGCCTAGCCCCTGCGTTAAATGTGGCCCCAGCTGGATCTTGTTAGGAACCTTGCTTTGCGCAATGGCTTGAGCATCTGTATTGCAGATGATGAAGTTTACCCCTTCAATGTTTTGCGAGAACATGTGGTTTACGGCATTGCTACCACCGCCACCTACGCCAATCACCTTGATGATGGAGGATTGTTCTTTTGGCAAATCAAAATGTATCATAATTGTTGGTTTTGATCTTGCAGCAGTTTTACAACACTGCAGTCGGTAATTAATGGGTTAGTATTTGCTAGTTCTTGTTCTTTATGCTGATAAAACAATTCAATTCAACATTACAATTTTGCATCTTCTTCCTCCTTAAATAAATCGATGAGTCCGTTCTTGAAACCATCCATAAATGCTTTCAGTGTTTTTCTTTGTTTCATCTTCACTGATTTGTTCTCTTCCTCGTTGGTGTCGGTGTCAACTGCAGCTTCCTGTTGCAGACCCTGTGGCACTCTCACGTGGATGAAGTTTTCTTCAAACGGTTTATTGCTGTTCTCATAATCATTGTAGCCTTTTAAGATCAACCCAATACAGGTACTGTACATGGGCTTGGCCAATTCTTCAATATGTCCGCCAGCGAGATGTTCATTAGGATAACCGATCCTTGCATTGAGTCCGGTAACATATTCCGTAAGCTGGATCAGGTGTTTCAATTGTGAACCTCCACCAGTCAATATCACACCACCATTGAGCATTCTGGTATCCAATCCAACCTGCTTTAAATGATAGGTAACAAAATCCATGATCTCACTCATACGTGCCTGGATGATGCTGGCCAGATTTTTTACAGAGATCTCTTTGGGAGCCATGCCACGCAATCCGGGAATGGTGATGAAGGCATTTGATTTTGCTTCATCTGCCAAAGCACTACCAAATTGTACTTTCATTTGCTCGGCCTGTGTTTTCAAAACACCCAATCCGGTTTTGATATCATTGGTGATATTTTCTCCGCCAAATGGAATTACAGCAGTATGCTTTAAGATACCCTCATAGAAAACAGCCAGATCAGTTGTTCCACCACCAATATCCACGATGGCAACGCCTGCTTCCAGGTCCTGGTCGCACATTACAGCCGCAGCAGAAGCCAGTGGCTGCAATACCAGGTCCTTTGTTTTCAGTCCTGCTTTTTCCACACTCCGGTTGATATTGCGGATGGCATTCTTATCGCCGGTGATGATGTGGAAATTAGCACCCACTTTCACTCCGCTATAACCAATGGGATTAGGAATATTCTGAAAATTATCTACGGTAAATTCCTGCGGGATCACATCGATGATCTGGTCGCCGGCAGGGATATAAGTACGATACTGATCGGCTACTAACCGGTCGATCTCCTCTTGTCTGATCTCTTCTTCAATACTTTGACGAACGATATCACCCCTTGTTTGCAAACTTTTAATATGGTGTCCTGCAATACCCACATACACTTCCCCGATCTCGAGGTTGGGGTTTGAATCGTAGCAATTCTTCAATGCCATTTCAATGGCCTTGATGGTTTGGTCGATGTTCAACACCATGCCGTGTTGAACACCATTACTGTTGGCACGGCCAAAGCCCAGTATTTCCAGCTTTCCGTACTCATTTTTCCGTCCGGCGATGGCAGCAATCTTGGTAGTGCCGATATCCAGACCTACAATGATGGGTTGTTCTTGATTCATAATGGTATGTTTTGTGTTTGTGTTTGTGTATGACTAAAATGTATTTCGATTATTCATTACTGTTATTAGTGTCCCGGCCTTTTTACAGGAGCGGGTGGTTTTTTAATGACCGCCGGTGGTTTGTGTACAACCGGTTTCGCATTTTGTGTTTGCGGCGTTACAGGCGCTACTGTTTCATTCCCCAATTCAGGCAATTCATCCCGCTGGATGGATTGTTGGATCATACTACTATCAGCCTTCTCCGGTTCAGCCGCCTGTACCATCTGGTGCAAACTGTCATTGATCAGTTTTTCTGCATTGTCGGCCATCATTTTCATGATCTGCAGGGTTCTGATTGAATCTGCTGAAATATCCTCGGCACCAAATTTCCTGGCCACTACCTGACCTTTATATTGCACATTGATCACGCTGTAATGGTTCCATCCTGCGTTCACCATTACTTTCTTGTAAAACAATTGCAGTTTTCTGAACTTCTCTTCTGCATCGCTGGCATCGCCAAACAGGATCAACTGGTTACCCATTTTAGGGATCATTTGAAAACTGCGTTGCGGCGTAATGTCTACCTGCTCAATCATGGCCATCCGGAATGAATCCTTTTGTATGGCCAGACTAACCGTTCTGATGTCTTGCAACAAAACACTATCCGCAACCGATAACACTAGTTGATCAACAGGGAAACCTGTAAACACAGGGATCCTTGCTGAAAATTTTTCGCTCAGGGGTAGCATCGCCGCCTCATTATCGATATAAAAACTTCCCCCGGTTTGGTTAAAGACCCGTGCAATGGGTTCTCTTTCGTTTACGGTTACCTGCAGTATCTGCTGGTGATCAAAGAACATCTCTACAGACTTCACCCACACATTTTTTTTCAACTCTTTTTCCATCAGCCGAAGGTTGATGGAGGCCAGTGATTTACCTACCGGATCGCCCTGCGATAAAGCCGCCATAGCATTCAGTATATCGGCCTTGTCAACAAAATAATTATTGTTCACACCATGGATACTAACCGCTATTCCTTTGCATGGCTGTGTATCATTTTTATGTACCCCGGCCAGCAGTAAAAAAGCCACACCGCAAGCCACCGACACCCAAAGGGTAGCCAGCAGTATACGTTTGATGCTATATCGTTTTCTTTGCTCCATCGCTTTTCAGCCGTTCAATTATTGGTTCAAAATTTCCTTGATCGGCAAAACCAGGTTGTCTATATCTCCTGCCCCAGCCGTAATTAATAATTCTGTTCTATGTTGCCTTACCCAATCCGGTATGGCCGACTTTTCTATCACCCTCCCCTGTTTATTTTTCATTTTATTCAAGATCAATTCACTGGTTACCCCTGCTACCGGCAATTCCCTGGCCGGGTAGATCGGAAGCAGGATCACTTCATCAGCCAGGTCAAGACTTTGAGCAAATCCATCTGCAAAATCCCGGGTCCTGCTGAACAAGTGCGGTTGAAAAAGCACCGTACATTTCCTCCCCGGGAACAATAACCTGGCGCCACTGATCAATGCCCTCAGTTCTTCCGGATGATGGGCATAATCATCAACATATACCTGCTTGTCATTCTTTACCACATATTCAAATCTTCTTTTCACTCCTTTAAAATCGGCTACTGCCAGTTTGATCATTTCATCAACAATACCCAATTGATGAGCGATCATAATGGCCACCGTTACATTTTCAATATTGTGCAATCCGCCCATATTCAATACCACATTATTCAAACTCCAGTCTTTCGTCACTACGTTAAATTCATAACTACCCTCACGTGTATGGATATCCGCAGCATGTACATCTGCCCGTTCATCCTGCAAATGGTAGCTCAATACATGATCGGCTTTCAAGGCATCCATTCTTTTCATCCCATACTTGCCAAGTAATCTGCCACCCGGCTTGATCCTTTTCGAAAAATCGATAAAGGCCTCTTCAACTGCCTCGGCCGTACCATAGATATCGAGGTGATCGGGATCCATGGCGGTGATCACGGCTATATCCGGACTCAGTTTCAAAAAACTTCTATCGTATTCATCCGCTTCCACCACACAAATATTTTTTCCGTTTGCTGTAGAAGGCAACTGCAACCAGTAGTTGCTGTTGTAATTGGCCGAAATGCCTCCCAGAAAAGCCGTGCATCCATATCCACTATGGCGCAGGATATGCGCTACCATGGTACTGGTGGTGGTCTTGCCATGCGTACCCGCCACACAGATATTAAATGTTTGGGCCGTGATGGCGCCCAATACATCGCTGCGCTTCACCACCTGATAACCCTGCGCACGATAGTAATTCAGCTCTGCATGATCGGCCGGTATAGCCGGCGTGTACACTACCAGGTTAGCCGCTTTGTCAATGAACTCAACATTGTCGGTATAATGAACCGCAATACCTTCTTTTTCCAGTTGCAAGGTGAGCTCCGTGCTGGTCTTATCATACCCGCTCACGATCTTTCCCTGCTGATTAAAATACCGCGCCAATGCACTCATACCAATACCCCCGATCCCTAAAAAATAAATGCGCTGTATGGTATTCAATCCAATCTCCATTATCCGTTTATCAGTTTTAAAATTTCACCTGCGATCAGAACATCCGCATGGGGCATGGCCAGTGTCGCAATATGGTTACTCAGGTCCTGTTGTTTATTGTCATCTTTTGCCAAGGCAATGATCGCCGGTACCAGTTTTGCTAACGCATCCCGATCGGGTATCATTATGCCGGCATTTTTATTAACTAAATTTTGTGCATTCACTGTTTGATGATCTTCCGCTGCAAACGGATAAGGAACAAACAATGCCGGCTTCTTCATCACACAGAGTTCGGCAATGGCCATGGCACCGCTTCTGCTGATCACCACATCTGCTGCAGCAAAAGCGTATTCCATTTCGGCAATAAAATCGCCTGCCCAAATATTACTTTTCCCGCTGGCGCGTTGCCTTGCTTTATCAGCATATGGTTTACCCGATTGCCAGATCAGTTGCAGGTCATTCTTTTCAAATGATTCCAGTCCTGCATCAAGCGCTTCATTAATGGTCTTCGCTCCCAGGCTTCCCCCGATCGACAAAACAGTTTTTTTATCGGTGCTCAATCCAAATTTTTGAATACCCTCGGCCCTGCTGACCTTACAGTTGGCAATGCTTTCCCGAATCGGATTGCCGGTGATCATGATCTTTCCGGCGGGAAAGAATTTTTCCATTCCGTCGGAAGCCACGAACACACGTGTCGCTTTTTTTCCCAGCATCGTATTGCTTTTGCCGGCAAAGGAATTACTCTCATGAATAAAACTGAGAATTCCTTTCATCTGGGCATATCGCAATACCGGAAAACTGGAATAACCGCCAACACCTACTACTGCCTCGGGTTTAAAATCCTTAAAAATTTGCTTCACCTTAAAATAGCTCTTCAGCAATTTTATGGGTAGTCCAATATTTTTTATCAAAGAACTTCTGTTGAATCCTGTAATATCCAAACCCACAATCCGGTAGCCTGCCTGCGGAACTTTTTCCATTTCCATTTTTCCGCTGGCCCCAACAAACAGGATCTCGGTTTGTGGTGCCAGTTTTTGAATGGCTTTGGCAATGGCAATGGCCGGAAAAATATGTCCGCCTGTTCCGCCGCCCGCTATGATGATTCTTTTATTCATAATTGGATGAACGCAACCTTAATGACCGGGGTCATCACGGCTGACTGATCACCTCCGTTTTACCTTCTAGTTGTTCCACATTTCTGGCCACACTTAATATGATACCGATCGACAAGCAGGTAAACAAGAAACTGCTTCCCCCCATACTCACTAACGGTAACGTAACCCCGGTGTTAGGGAAAATATTCACATTCACACCCATATTGGCAATGGCCTGTATCACCAACATAAAACTCAGGGCCAAGGCAAGAAATGCCCCGAATGCATAAGGACATTTTCGATACAGTCTGATGCACCTGTACAGGAACAGCAGATAAATAAATACCATGAATGCTCCTCCCGCCAATCCATATTCTTCCAGTATGATCGCAAAGATGAAATCACTGTAAGAATGGGGTAAGAAGTTGCGGGCATTGCTGTTTCCGGGTCCGCGCCCAAACCATGATCCGCTTGCGATGGCGATCTTGGCCTGATTGATCTGGTATAATTTCTCGTTCTCGTCTTCTTTGTTGCTGTACATGAAGGTTTGTATCCTACCTACCCAGGTTGGAATTCTGCCTGTTGATAAAACAGCCGGCAGGTCCTTCGAGCGATGGGTATCCTTATCATAATATTTTATGGCTACAGCCACCAGAAAAAATACAGGCAACAAGGCCAAACATAATGTGATGAAAATATGTTTGATGCTAACCCTTCCAATGAACATGAGCATGAAGCTGGTTCCGCCAATCAGCATGGCAGTGGAAAGGTTTGCTGGTGCGATCAGCAAACAGATGATCGCCACCGGCATGATGACCGGTAAGAATCCTTTTTTAAAATCCTTGATCGTATTTTGTCTGCGACTCAGCTGCCGGCTCAGGTACATGAACAGCGCCAGCTTAGCCATATCAGATGTTTGAAAGGTCATATTGATCACCGGCAAAGTGATCCAGCGACTACCTTCATTCAGTTTGGTACCGAAGAAATAAGTATAGATCAACAAAGGAATGGAGATCAGGAAGAACAGTTTGGCTATTCGGGAATAGATGGTATAGTTTACCCGATGCGCAAAATATATGATCAGTACACCCAGTATGATAAAAGCAAATTGTTTGAACAGATAACTTTCAGTGCTTTTAGAATATTTATATGCGAGCGATCCGGTACTGCTATACACTACCAGCAAACTAACCAGGGTCAATATCACCACGATGCCCCAGATCACTCTGTCGCCCTTGGTTTTAGACACCAGGTTATTGCTTACCCCGCTAAGCGAGGGCGTGAATAATTGCTTTATGTTTACCGGTTCTGTCATTTATTAATTAAGTGATGCTTCAAATTTTCAATTACAGATCTTTTACTGCACGCTTGAATTGGTCGCCCCTGTCTTCATAATTCTTGAACAGATCGAAACTGGCACAGGCCGGACTCAGCAATACCACATCTCCTTTGCTCGCGAAATGGAAGGCCGATTGAACGGCATCTTTTGCATTGTCGGTATTCACCATCAGCGATACCACATCGCCGAAGGCTTCGTGTATCTTTCTGTTTTCGGTGCCCATGCAAACGATGGCTTTCACTTTTTCCTTCACCAGTTCTTTGATCAGTGAATAGTCATTGCCTTTATCTACCCCACCCAGGATCAGGATCACAGGTTTGTCCATACTCTCGAGCGCGAACCAGGTGCTGTTCACATTGGTGGCCTTACTGTCGTTGATGAATTCCACATTTTTGATAGTGGCTACGGGTTCCATGCGGTGTTCCAGACTTTCAAAAGTTTGCAGGGCCTCCCTGATCTTGTCTTTGCGGATATCCACTGCCGTTGCAGCGAGGCTGGCAGCCATGCTGTTGTATTGATTATGCTTGCCCTTTAAAGCAAAATCCTCGATACTCATCTGCATTTCCTCTGATTTCCATTTCAGGTGCATTTTCGCGTTCATCAGGTATGCTCCCTGTGGCAGTTGTTTACTCATGGTGAATGGGGCTAGTGTTGATTGAATGTTATAATTGTTTATTTTTTTGTTCGTGATCTCATCGTCGAGGTTATAGATGAATACATCTCCGGCTTGTTGGTTCATCATCACACGGAATTTACTGTTGATGTAATTTTCCATATTGTAATCATACCGATCGAGATGGTCTTCTGTAATATTGGTCAGCACTGCCACATCGGGCCGGAAGCTCGAAATATCATCGAGTTGGAATGAACTGATCTCAGCCACATATAAAGGCTTGGGGTCGGTGGCTACCTGGCGGGCAAATGAATAACCGATATTCCCCACCAGGGCACAATCGGCACCCCCTGTTTTACACATATGATAGGTTAGTGAAGTAGTAGTGGTCTTCCCATTGCTGCCCGTGATAGCAATGATCTTGCTATTGCCTTTGTAGCGATAGGCAAATTCAATTTCACTCATGATGGGAATGCCTTTCGCGCGAATATTTTTGATAAGGGTAGTATGTGATGGAATACCCGGACTCTTCATGATTAGATCGGCAGCCAGGATAATGGATTCAGTATGTTCGGCTTCTTCAAATTCGATCTCATGCTTTTTTAATTCAGCCTTATATTGTTCAGCAATGATGCCACGGTCGCTAACGAACACGCTAAAGCCTTGTTGTTTTGCGAGCAAAGCTGCGCCAACACCACTTTCTCCAGCACCCAATATGATCAGCCGTTCAGCCATCTAATTCATTCATTTTTTTTCGTACTGCAGTGTTGCTACTGCAGACTGTTATTAAAACTGGTTTTTCAACAGCATAGAATTTAACGGGTCAACATCATACACCACATTCAATAATAGGCTTCAAGGATATTGGTGTTCTAATTGAAAAACCTTGAATCAAATTTTCATTCGATACCAGGTTTGGGTTTTTCAATACTTATTTTTTCGGTTATCGTTTTACTGTTGGTGGCAGGAAAACTTTCGCCGGAATAATGATTATCTCAATTTCAAGGTCACTACTGCCAGCACCACCGTTAATATGGTGATGATCCAGAACCGCACCGCGATCTTACTTTCATGGTACCCCAGCTTTTGATAATGATGATGCAGGGGGCTCATTAAGAACACCCGTTTACCTTCTCCGTATTTTCGTTTGGTATATTTGAAATAGCCTACCTGTATCATCACACTCAGATTCTCTACCAGGAATACAAAACAGAAGAAGGGGATCAGTAATTCTTTTCTAACGATAATGGCCAGTGCGGCAATGATCCCGCCTAGGGCCAGACTACCGGTATCACCCATGAAAACCTGTGCCGGATAAGCATTGTACCATAGGAACCCGATACAGGAACCCACAAAGGCAGCAATGAAAATGGATAGTTCACTCAGGTTAGGGATATACATGATATTGAGGTACTCGGCGAACCTGATATTGCCACTTACATATGCGAAAATGCCGAGGGCTATGCCCACCACGGCACTTACGCCGGTGGCCAGTCCATCCAATCCATCCGTAATATTGGCTCCATTGCTTACGGCGGTTACAATAAATATGACGATGAGGATATACACGATATACGTATAATCGCGCCAGGCAGCAGGAAGCAGTTTGGCATAATTGAATTCATGCGCCTTTAAGAACGGAATGGTTGTGATGGGTGTTTTTACAGAAGCAAAAACATGTTGTTTGCCATCGATCAAAACAGTATCCAGTTTGGCCTTGGTAGTTTTTTCTTTTGGACCCAGTTGTACCTGGTTGGTGCCGGCGGTGATATTTACTTCTCTTTTTACCACCACATTCTGGTTAAAATAAAGTGTTGCGCCTACAATGATGCCAAGCACCACCTGCCCAAATATTTTGAACCTGCCAGCCAATCCATCTGCATCACTCTTTCTATATTCGATCCCTTTTTGTTTGGCGATACGCTTGGCCCTGATCTTGAGATAATCATCAATAAATCCGATGGTACCCAGCCAAATGGTGCAGAGCATCATGAGCCTGATATATACTTTATCAAGATTGGCTAATAATAATGTAGGGATCAATATGGCCAGGATAATGATGATGCCTCCCATGGTAGGCGTTCCTTTCTTTGCCTGCTCGCCCGCCAGTCCGAGGTCGCGCACACTCTCACCCAGTTGTCTGGCTTGTAAAAACTTGATGAGTTTTTTACCGAATACGGTGGTGATCATCAGACTGAGGATCATGGCCAGCAATACCCTGAATGTGATGAACTGGAATAATCCGATACCCGGGAAGTGGATACCGTTTCTATTCAGCCAATCAAATAAATGATACAACATATATTCAGTTTACATTTTTGTGTTCTGTGTTCATCCTGCACTGCTGCAGGTAATTTTATTTTTCCAGCAGTTCAAACATTTCGTTCAGTACCTGCTTATCATCAAAATCAAATTTTTGTCCGGCGATCTCCTGATATTTCTCATGCCCTTTTCCGGCGATCAAAATGATATCCTGCTGTTGGGCCAGACTTACTGCCGTTTTGATCGCTTCTTTCCTGTCGGCGATAGCGATCACTTTTTTTTTTGCCGCTGCATTAACCCCAGCCTGCATATCCTGTAATATGGACAGGGGATCTTCATTTCTCGGATTATCGGAAGTGAGGATCACCCGGTCGCTGTATTCGCAGGCCACTTCAGCCATCACCGGACGTTTTGTTTTATCGCGATTTCCGCCACATCCCACCACCGTGATCACCTGCTCATTTCCCTGACGCAATTTTTTTATGGTAGCCAGTACATTCAGCAAGGCATCGGGTGTATGGGCATAATCCACGATGCCCATGATCTTTTGCTGAGGGCTCACCTGGTATTCGAATCTGCCTTCGGCGCCATCCAGACTGCTCATCACCTGCAGCACGATATCTTTTTCTTCACCCAAGCAAATGGCTGCGGCATAGATGGCCAGCAGGTTATAGGCATTGAATTCTCCGATCAATCTGAAATACACTTCCACCTCATTGATGGTCATGTGCAACCCCTGTAAACTATTGTCCAGGATCTTGCCCTTGAAATCGGCGAGGGTTTTTAAACTGTAATAATATTTTTTGGCTATTGTATTCTGCAGCATCACTGCTCCGCGTTTATCATCTGCATTGCTGATGGCGAATGCCGTGGAAGGCAAACTGCTGAACCATGATTTTTTTACAGCGATGTATTCATCAAAGCTGTGGTGGTAATCAAGATGGTCGTGCGAGATATTGCTGAACAATCCGCCGGCAAATTGCAAGCCGCTGATGCGGTGCTGGTGTATGGCATGACTACTACATTCCATGAAAACCATTGTACATCCGGCGTCGGCCATTTTTTGTAAGAGGGCATTGATGCTGATGGCATCGGGTGTAGTATGGGTAGCCGATAACACTTCGTTGCCCACCTGGTTGCGGATGGTGCTGATCAATCCACAGGTATAACCCAGGGCACTGAACAATTTCCACAACAGCGTTGCGATGGTAGTTTTACCGTTGGTACCGGTAACGCCTACCAGTTTTATCCTTGCAGAAGGTTCGCCATAAAAATTATGGGCCATGAACCCTGCCGCTTCTCCGCTATTAACTACTTGTATATAGGCAATTCCTTGTACCAATTGCGCTGGCATTTGTTCGCATACGATGGCTACAGCGCCCAGTTCAATGGCTTTATCGATAAAAGCATGTCCGTCTGCAGTTGTTCCGCGAAGTGCAATAAAGCAAGTCCCCTTCGTTACCACACGAGAGTCGATGGCCAACTGGTTAATAGCGATAGTAGTATCTCCAACCAGTTTCAACAGGCTAACTTTATATAGTAGGTCTTGCAACATCAGTTCAGGATCAAGGCAATATTTTGTGATTTATTAAAATTGGTTCCGGCAGCCAATGATTGATTCATTACCCTGCCTCTACCCGTTACTGTTACTTTTAATCCCATGTTCTCCAATAAGTACACTGCATCTTTCAATCCCATGCCCAGCACATTGGGCGTGATGGTTGCTGCAGCAGCCGGTGAATTTTCGAGCGTACCGGTTTGATTCTTCCAATGCAACATTCTCCAATAACCCGAAAGGGCGGAATCGGTAAAGGGTATCTTTAAAAAACCGAAAATCGAGTTCCAATCATTTTTTAGTCCGTAATAATCATGCGGCAAACTGTCGGTTACAGCCACAGGTGTATATTGATTTTTGCTCAGGTACCGGGCATATATCTTATCACTGATCTCTTTGAACACGGTTCCCGACACATCAGCACCATAGATTTTTTTAGATTCTCTGGTGTTCTGAATCACAACAGCAATACTGTATTTCGGATCATTGGCTGGGAAGTATCCAATAAAAGAAGCCTGATATACTTTTGCGCCCTTGTTGTAACCGCGGTTATCTATTGCCGTTACAGCCGTTCCAGTTTTGCCCGCGATCGGATACACGGTATTGTACAATACTTTGTGCCCGGTTCCATGCGCACTGTCTACCACCGCCTGCAGGCATTGCCTGAGTTGCACCAGTGTTTCTGGGCTACAGATATTATTCACCAATACCTGGGGCTGAATGGACTGCAGTTCCACCCCATATTCTTTTACAGCACTCACCAGATAAGGGCGCATCATTTTTCCGTTATTGGCTACAGCGTTGTATAACATCAGCATGTTGAGGGGTGTTACTTGTTCCTCATAGCCATGCGCCATATAGGGAATGGTGGTGGCGCTCCAATACTTACTGTTGGCTTTTTTTATGTTCGGCATGCCGGAGGCTGCGGTGATATCAACTCCAGTTAAGGTATCCAAACGTAAAGCGTGTAAGTGGGCGATGAATTTTGCAGGTTGATTGTGATAATATTGGTCGGCCAGTTTTGCAAAAGCCACATTGCTGCTCATGGCGAATGCATTTTTCACCGTAACGGATCCGGTTCCTTTGTGAGAGTCGTGTACCGTAAGTCCGTAAAAATTTTTAGCCCCACCTTCACAATTCACGATGGTATTTACGTCTACATATTTATCGTCGAGCAAACTCAGCAAGGTTGCCAATTTGAATATGGAACCTGGTTCAGTTGACTTTCCTATTCCGTAATTAAGATCTTCCGCATAAGATCCATCAGGCTGTATTCCAAGGTTGGCGATAGCTTTTATTTTACCGGTAGCCGTTTCCATTACGATCACAGTACCATGCTTAGAATTATTTCCTGACATCATCTTCATCAATGCCTCTTCTGCAACATCCTGCATATAGGTATCGAGCGTGGTAATAATATCCTTTCCATTTTCAGGTTCCATTTCGGCACCTTCTACGGGCATATAGGCACCGGCGATATAACGTACCAAGCGTTGACCGGTTTTTCCTTTCAGCAGACTGTCGTATCGTTGTTCCAATCCTACATTCTTGGAGGAATCATCGCGAGAGAGGCCGATGGTTCTGTTGGCCAGCAGTCCGAAAGGATTGATGCGTTTATCACGGGGCTCAATGATGAACCCGCTTTTGTTTCGTCCCAATCTTACCAGCGGAAAATCGCGCAACTGCTCATACATGGAATAATTGATCTTCTTTTTCAGCTGATAATAGCGGTCTTCATTGGCATAAGCCAGTTTAAGATCTTTACTATACTCGGCAGCAGTTCGATCTTTAAACAGATCGGCCAATCGGATAGAAAGTGAGTCAATGTTTTCTGTAAATCTTTTACCTGCTTTTTCCCTCAGGCCTTCAGCACCAAAATCAATGAATACATCAAAGACCGGCACCGATGTACTCAGCATCTCTCCGTTGTCACTATAGATGGATCCTCTATCGGCATAGATGGGCAAGTATTTCACGTGCATATTGTTGCCCATGTCTTTCCAGTATTTACCCTGGAACTGCTGGATATAGAAAGCCCTGCCGATCACGAGTATACCCAATACGATCATGACCAGAAAACAGAGATAAACCCTCCACAATATGTCTTTTTTTACTTCCATAAGTTCCCTATGGGGATGGCTTGTTTATTTTTTTACCTCGTCGAGTATTACCGGAGGTGCGGTTAATTCTTTTAATCCTAAGGGCGTAACTGCTTTCACCAGTTCACTGGCTTTACTCCTGAAAATAACTTCGCTTTCTATCGTTTTATATTCATATTCCAGTTCCTTGATATGCTTTTCAGTTGCACTGATCTTTCTAACCAGTTTATCGGCATAATGCCCGTTATAGATATACAGCACCGCCAGCATGGCCAGGAATAAAAAGAAAGGAATATTTCTTACTACCCAGGCCTGGCTAAAAAACCGCTTCCACTCAATTTTTTGAGTAGCCGGTGATTCTGGAACTGTGCTGATGTCTTCGTTCATTAATGGGGTGTTATTTTTTTTCTGCGATCCTGAGTTTTGCACTCCTTGATCTTGGATTCCTATTCATTTCTTCTTCGGAAGGCAATAGTGGTTTTTTGGTAATGATTTTGAGTGGGTTTTCAGGGCGGTGGCCATACAATTCATCTGCTGCTGTCTCGGCATCATCGAAACTGCCTTGTTTAAAAAAGGTCTTCACAATCCGATCTTCCAACGAATGAAAGCTGATGATAGCGGCTCGGCCGCCAGGCAACAATAATGCGGGGATCTGTAACAACATTTCCTGTAGGGCGCCAAACTCGTCATTCACTTGTATTCGCAACGCCTGAAATACCTGGGCAAAGTATTTTTGAGGATTACCTTTCACCGCGGCCTTAACGGCCAATTTAAATTCATTGATGGTGCTGATGGGGGCAAGCGCCCTTTGTTGAACGATGGTAGCGGCCAATGTTTTAGCATTGGTTACTTCTCCATAACGCTCCAGCATTTTATGCAATTGATGGGTGGTGGAATCCCTGATCACATCGGCTGCGGTTATGCCTTGCCGTTGGTCCATGCGCATATCCAATGCCGCATCGAAACGGGTAGAGAAGCCACGGTCGGCCTGGTCGAACTGATGACTGGAAACGCCAAGGTCGGCGAGAATACCATTTACCTGAAGCACTTTGTGCAAACGGAGGAACCGTTGCAGGTGCCTGAAATTTTCAGGAATGAAGGTGACCCGGTCATCATGGGGCAGGTTCTTCTTAGCTGCTGCATCCTGATCAAAGACCAGTAGCCGGCCTTTGTTGCCGAGCTGTTGTAAGATCGCTGCGCTATGTCCGCCGCCGCCAAATGTGCAATCCACATAAATGCCATCGGGTTTGATACATAACCCATCAATCGCTTCTTTCAGTAATACTGGCACGTGGTAAACAGGTATCCCGGAATTTTGAATTGCTGCATCGCTTTTCGAGTTGCTCATTCCATGTTGGATTACTGATTACCTAATTCCCTTCTTTCCGGTTCATTACTTCATTGGCCAGATCGCTGAAAGATTGCGGTGTAAAAGTTTCAAAGAACTGTTTATACTTACTAGAATCCCAGATTTCTATTTTGTTTACGGCAGATACCAACACAATGTCCTTCTCCAGTCCTGCGTGTTCGGTAAGATTTTTCGGCAATAGCAAACGGCCCGCTGAATCCAATTCCAGCTGAGTAGCGCCGTTTAAAAAATAACGGCGGAATTCTCTTACCTTAGGATCAAAATCATTCAACTTGCTGATTTCAGAAAATATGGGTTGCCAGCTTTGGAGCGGGAAAAGTGTGAGACACTTTTCAAAACCACGGTTGATCACAAAAAGATTGCCCCCTTCTTCCGGCAGTTGCTTCTTAAAGCCTGCAGGTAGAAGGAAACGCCCCTTCGCGTCAATTGTAGCTTCATATTCTCCTAAAAACGCAATCATTTTCAATAAATTAGCTCGTTAAAAACAGATATTACCACAAAATAACACTTTTTCCCACTTCCTGAACACTTTTGGGTGAAAGTTTTTTATCCACAAAAGCGTGAGCCACAGGGGGAAAGCCTTTGACATCAGTTTTATGAAAAAAGGCTGTGAATTGAATGTGCAAAGCTGTGGATAACTGCCAATAATGGTGGATTTCGGAGTTTTTAACGGCGGCCTTCTGATCCAGAAGCAGAAGAGAAAAAATGGGTGATTTTAACGCGATTCAGCCATGCCCCTAATGAACAAAAAATGCCCCGCAGAAGCGGGGCGAATACATTTCAATAAACTGTTTGAAGATATTATTTTACCAATGGGATCAGGATAATAAAACTACTTCCTTTTCCCAGCACACTTTCAGCCTTGATGCTGCCATGATGCGCATTCACCATGGTCTTCACATAACTTAACCCCAAACCAAATCCTTTCACATTATGCACATTACCGGTATGCGCCCGGTAAAATTTTTCGAAGATCCTGCTCAGGGTTTCTTTGTTCATACCAATGCCATTATCCTCGATCCTTATTTTCAATTGTTGCCCTGTATTCTGTGTACTCAACTTGATACAAAGATTACCTTTCGAATACT
>CAIRHQ010000211.1 GCA_903878475.1 uncultured Bacteroidota bacterium
AAACAACAATGAAAAAACAAATCGTATTAATGGTTGCTGCCGCATTGATTGGCTTTAGCACCGTACAAGCACAGGGTGGATTTCAGCGCCGTACACCGGAAGAAAGAACTACCACCGTGATGGAAAAACTGGCCGATTTTAAACTGGATAAAGAGAAAGCTGATCTTACCGACAGCATCTTTTTACATTATTATCAGGCACAGCAGAAAATGCGTGAAGAGATGATGGCCGGTGGTGGTACCGTTGACAGAGATGCCATGAGGGCAAGTATGCAAAAAATGAGCGACGAACGTGACGGAAAATTAAAATTGATTTGGACGGAAGACCAGATGAAAAAATGGAAAGACGAAATTGAACCAGCATTAAGGCCGCAAAGACCAGCCGGGCAAGGCAATGGCGGACAATAGTTTTAGTATGTTTTTGGTTGAGTTAACACCCTGTTGCTTTGGTTGGCAACAGGTTTTTTTTGTTAGAGATTGGAAGCCAAAGGTTGGCAGTTGGTAACACGTTTAAATTAATGATTTCGTAGAGACCAAAAACATGCTGTTATTAAAGCTGATTCATTTATAAATTAAGCCCCGAATTGAAGATACGATTCAACAGTTCAACGATTAACCGATTCAACAAAATAAAACGAACGCTTCAATTGAACTGCACTCCTTAAACAACTAAACTTCTAAACACCTAAACGACTAAACCCCCTAACCAGCCCCCTCCTCCAACAAATGCAATATCCTCGCCTTCAAGTCCCCATAGGCGGTATATCCTTTGGCGATCAGATAAAATTTGCTGTCATTTTCTTGCAAAAACAATTGTGGAAACCCTGTCACTTGCAATTGTTTGCAGAGGGCAAATTCGTAATATGCCTGTTCTTTAAATTCAGGGTCTTGCAGTTTAGCATAAAAAGCCTCGGGTACAATGCTGTATTTATCCAGTAAGTGACGATAGGCTTCATCATCATCCAGGTCGCGGCCCTCATAGTTGAGCGCATACTGCAGGTCAGTAGCAAATTCCAGTTGCCGAAAAGGATAGTACGATTTGAATACCGATAAGGCTATGGCTGGTTTTTCGGAATTCATATACCAGTCGCTTTGCTCGGGGTTATTGATATGCCATAAAAAATCTTCGCCAAATTTTATTCCCGTGAGTTCCTCCACATTTTTATAAGCCCCCTGGATAAATGGTGCCGTTTTTTCAATGGATACTACCTGTTCTCCGATCAGCATGCCGCCACTCAATACTTCTACATCAAGCCGGTCTTCAAAATCGGCGGCTATTTGCTTTATCACCGGACTAAACCCATAGCACCATCCACAATAGGCATCATAACAATATATCAGTGCGGGTTTATCCATAAATAAATTTGACTATTTGCTACAAAGATAATAGGAAGGGGATTGGCAGCGGTTAAATTTTCTGTTTCATTGAAACCAAATCATCAATCCACGTTTTGTATATTTGAATACTTTAATCATATTTCATGAAAAAGATCTTACTACTCCTGCTGTTAGTTTTTATTTCCATGATATCCTTTTCTTGGACAGACAATGATTGCAAGAAATATTTTAAAGGGAAATGGAAATATAAAAATATCCCCAAAGACTCTATATATGTTATGCGGACATTAGAGAAACAAATAGAGTATAATACAAAAGGAAAATACTATTACGAATTTAAAATCAAGTGGCTGAATAATTGCAAATACCAGTTGACCTACTTAGGGACGAATAGCCCTCATCCTGCTGTCATAAAAATTGGAGAGTCATTAAGCGTTGAAATCTTAAACATAGGTCAAACGCAAATGATCTATAAGACGATTTTCAGAGACTTGCAAGAAACGGATGAAATGGAAAAGATTGAATAAGGCCAGCTTACAGCATAGCTTTTCTGCA
Source organism: uncultured Bacteroidota bacterium (assembly GCA_903878475.1). GTDB lineage: Bacteria > Bacteroidota > Bacteroidia > Chitinophagales > Chitinophagaceae > Ferruginibacter. The sequence continues at coordinate 1,893 of CAIRHQ010000211.1, forward strand.
GATCAGATGATTTTTAATGACTTCGTGTGTATCTTCTCAATACCTTGTAGTAAATGATGGTTCCGACTAGTTTTGACCTAGGCTATTCACATCATTTTGTAATACATTTTCTCCATTGGGGCCTATATAAGTAGCATTACCAAATCCGAGTACAGGGAAAAAGATGAAGCCCAGCAAGGCCAATCCAATTCCAAAAGCGGTATCCTTTCCGAAGGATTTTGCAATTGCGATCATAATTACAAATATGATATAGATATTAATAATTGGAATAAAAATTAACCACCAGTTTTTTACTCCGCCTATTTTTCCCATAATATAATAATTGTAAACTGGAACGATGCAGGCCCAGCCAGGTTGGTTTGCTTTTTCAAAAGTTTTCCAGATACCGGCAATAATGAATATGACCAAAGCAAAATAGAAAATAAAAAATAATTCCATGTGATTAAGTTTATATGTTGTTTATTAGAGCTAATATAATGATAATTTATATAAATTTATATTATTACTTTCCTTAAATAACATTTTATAACAACAACTTCACCAAGCGACGTTGTTGCAAACTATTTGTTGTTCTCGATTTGTTTTAATTTTAAGCTACATACAAACTCAATACACACTATGCAATCTGAAACAAACGATCTACTAAATTTCGAGAGTACACTGGTAAGGGCAACTGGTGGCCAAAGATTGGCAAACTATCTTATTGATATCGCTTCCTTTTATGCGCTATTTATCATTCTCGGAATTATCATTGCCCTGGTATCTCCTTCCACGATTGAAAATTTGGATACCGACACTGGCGGATTTCAATTGATCGACCGATTAATTTCATTATTACTATACGCAGTTTATTTGGGGTTTGCAGAAACTGTGTTGAAAGGCAAAACATTGGGCAAGTTGATCACCGGAACAAGGGCAGTCAACCTGGATGGCAGTAAGATCACGGCTTCTACCGCATTTAGCAGAGGATTTAGCCGTGCCGTCCCTTTTTGCGTGTTTAGTGCATTAGGAAGCCCTTGTAATCCCTGGCAAGATAAATGGACAGATACCATGGTTATTGATGAAAAAAAATCTAGGGTTTAGTCAGCAGAAACGAGGATATGAATTCTATCGATCCAGCATGGAATCCTTAAATGGACCATTCGTAAACAACAATCAATCCCTGAACGACTCATGGACAAAAATCTTTTCGCCGTCAGCGTTTTTGATAAACTGGCACAATCCTACCAGGATAAATTTATGGATGTAAGCATGTACAAACCATCGCTTGATCAGTTTTGTACATCGCTTGATAAAAACCAACTGAACATACTCGAACTGGCCTGTGGGCCCGGTAATATTACCCGTTACCTGCTCGATCAACGGCCCGAGTTGAATATATTAGCCACTGATCTATCGCCCAATATGCTCGAGCTGGCCAAAATAAATAATCCCGAAGCTCGTTTTCAAATTTTGGATTGCAAACAAATAGGAACCCTTACCGAGCGTTATGACGGCATTGTTTGCGGATTTTGTTTCCCTTATCTTCCCAAAGAAGATTGTGAACAATTGATCAGCGATGCGGCCAAAATTTTAGCACCCGGTGGAATTTTGTATCTAAGTGTGATCGAAGATGAGTATGAAAGATCGCAATTCAAAAAAGGGAGCGGTGGCGATGAGATCTATATGCATTATTACCCTGCACATTATCTTGAACCCTTGCTGATCAGTAATAATTTTAGTATTTTACATACAGACAGAATAACATACCAGCAGCATTCAGAAACCACTACCGACCTAACGATCATTGCTAAAATTAAAAACAGTTAAGCAATATGCGATCATTACTATTCATGTGCATCATACTCACGATGTTGGGTTGTGCCGGGCATAATAATATTTCAAGGCAAGCAAATACACTTAATGGCGCTTGGTTACCCATCCGGCAGGAAATGGGCGGAAAGCCCTTACCCAGTTTGATCTACGAAAAACAACAACTCGTTATCAATGGACTTCAATTCACCCTCACGGCCGAAAGCATCGACAAAGGAGATCTGCAATACAAAGATGGTAAAATGGATATTTATGGCAGGGTAGGCGTTAATGCCGGGAAACATTTTATGGCCATCTATACCCTTGAAAAAGATCAGCTGACCATCTGTTATAATCTTGCCGGCAATAGTTATCCAACTTCATTTGAAACGAAAGCAGGAACGATCTTGTTTTTGGCCGTGTATAAGAAATTGAAATAAAAAACTGGAGTTCCCTTCTGTAACGTTTCAGGAAATGAACGTTGTGTAAATTAACCAATCAAAGAACACGGGTGCCTCAGATTAGGATGCTATATTAATTTGCAAGGTCTCACTCAACCTTAAACAACTTAAACCATTAAACGTCTTAAACAACAAAAGAGCGTATGGGGTCCATCGGAGTGAAGGAACTGTCAACTATACACTATGAACATGTATTTCCCTTAATGCGCCAGCAACCAATTCTCTCCAACCCCAATCTCTGCATCAGTAGGAACCCCATTGGGTAAGGCAAGCGCCGATTGCATACAATTCAATATAATAGGTTTGATTTGTTCCACTTCATCTTTATGCGCATCAAATACCAATTCATCATGTACCTGCAACAACATCTTTGAGCGAAGTTTCAGCCTCGTGAATTCTTCTTGAATTTTTATCATCGCCAGCTTGATCATATCAGCTGCCGAACCCTGTATCGGCGAATTGATAGCATTGCGCTCGGCAAAACCGCGCACGGTAAAATTAGCCGATTGAATATCTTTTAGCCAACGCTTACGACCCATCAGCGTTTCAACATAACCGTTCTCCTTCGCAAAATTGATGGTGTCGTCCATATACTTCTGGATATTCGGGAACTGCTTCTTATAATTATCAATGATCTCTTTTGCCTCGGCCCTCGGTATACCCAGGTTCTCTGCCAATCCGAATGCCCCCTG
>CAIRHQ010000212.1 GCA_903878475.1 uncultured Bacteroidota bacterium
AGGGTATAAATTTTTTATTAAATTCCGGTATTGAGGGTTAACTTCAGTACCGGATTTTTATATGGTGAACTGGTTGAGGGGTTGAGGGGTTGAGGGGTTGAGGGGTTGAGGAGTTGAGGAGTTGAGGGGTTGAGGAGTTGAGGAGTTGAGCGAAGACTCTACACTATTTTGAAAAACTATTAATTCAAAGCTTTTATAAAATAATATTAAATGAACCGTAATCATCTTTCAGATACTACACCAAACTCCTCAACTCCTCAACCCCTAAACTCCTAAACAAATCCCCCCCATGCTAAAAATTGGCCTCACAGGTGGTATTGGAAGCGGTAAATCAACCGTTGCCCGGATCTTTGAAGTTCTGGGTGTGCCTGTGTATTATGCCGATGATGCTGCTAAGCGACTGATGAATGAGAACGAAACGCTGAAGCAGCAGATCATTGACCTGTTTGGAAAAGAAGTATATCCCGAAGGCGTACTCGATAGAAAATATCTTGCCGAAATTGTTTTTCACTCATCAGAAAAATTGACCAAGCTGAATGCACTGGTTCATCCAGCAACCATCAATGACGCAAATGAATGGATGCATCAACAAACAACCCCCTATACCATCAAAGAAGCAGCCCTGATCTTTGAAAGCGGAGCTCACGAAATGCTCGACTTTGTAATTGGAGTTCATGCTCCTGCTGCACTCCGCATTCAACGGGTAATGGAAAGAGATAAACTTACCCGCGAAGAAGTATTAAATAGAAGCAACAAACAAATGAATGAAGAAGATAAAATGCGTTTGTGCAATTTTGTGGTTACCAATGACGAACAAATATTGCTGATCCCACAGGTTCTCGCCCTGCATGAACAATTGTTGCAGCTGGCTTCAGAGAAGTGATCGTTTTTTGTAAGTCCTACCCCCTATTTAGCTTAAATAGTTTTGCCTGCCCCCTTATTTTCTATGTAACTTTAATACATGAAAATCTTCTCTGCCGATCAGATACGGAAATGGGACGAATATACCATCAAGCATGAACCCATCAGTTCGCTTAACCTGATGGAAAGAGCCGCCGGGGCCTGCGTTACTTGGCTTGAAGAGCAGATGAATGTCAGCCAATATCATTTACACGTATTTTGCGGAAAAGGAAATAATGGTGGGGATGGACTAGCCATGGCCAGAATGATGATTGAAAAACATTATCGGGTTACCGTGTATATTCTCGAATTTGGGAATAAAGGCACAAGTGATTTTCAATCTAATCTGGAAAGACTTCATCCCATTTGCCAGGATTATCATTTCATTCAATCAACCGAAAATTTTCCTGTAATTGATCCGAATGATATTATTATTGATGCCTTGTTTGGGTCAGGACTGAACAAAGCACCAGAAGGAATAAGTGCTGCGCTCATTGATCATATCAATCAAAGCAATGCGGCTGTGGTGGCTATTGATATTCCCAGCGGACTATTTGCCGATACCCATTCCACCGGCAATAATATCATCAAAGCCAAATACACCCTTTGCTTTCAACAATATAAACCTGCATGCTTTTTTGCTGAGAATGAAGATCATTTAGGTTTTGTACAGATCATTCCCATCGGATTGCATCCGGCCTTTGAACAAACAGAAATTGCTTTATTGGTAATGACCGATGAAGCATTGATCAGATCCATCTATCAACCTCGGAAAAATTTTGCACATAAAGGAAGTTATGGTCATGCAGCCCTGGTAACAGGAAGCTATGGCATGATGGGTGCTGCAGTACTGAGTGCCCAATCCTGTTTGCGCAGCGGAGTAGGAAAACTTACTTGTTTTATTCCCCGATGTGGTTACGAAATTGTACAAACAGCAGTGCCTGAAGCCATGTGCAGTGTATCTGGCGATCAGCATATTTTTACGGTATCCGAACCGGAACGATTTTCCGCGATCGGTATGGGGCCGGGTATGGGTATCTATCCAGAACATAAACCACTATTGGCCCAACTGCTTAATCAACGTACTACTCCCCTGATCCTTGATGCCGATGCGCTCAATACTTTGTCCTTGCACCGCGAACTGATGGCCTTGCTTCCACCGGGAACCATTATCACCCCACACCCCGGTGAATTTGAGCGTTTATTCGGCAAGGTTAGTCATGAAATGGAGCAATGGCAGCTTGCCAAAGAACAGGCTCAAGCATTACAGATCTATATCGTATTAAAAGGTCATTATACCAACATATTCACACCTGAGGGAAACCGGTTTGTAAACAGCACCGGAAATCCGGGTATGGCCACGGCCGGAAGCGGCGATGTACTCAGCGGAATCATTACGGGTTTACGGGCCCAGGGTTATTCGGCACTGGAGGCTTGTTTAATGGGTACCTATTTGCACGGACTGGCCGGGAATCTGGCTGCTGCTGATACTTCCATGGAATCTTTGATTGCCGGAGATATCACTGCTTATTTGGGAGCAGCATTTAGCCGTATTGCTGACAATTACTGAAAAATTGACTCGTTTTTTACTTCTTCACCCAATTTTCTGCTGAAGCCACTTATTATAAGAGCAGATCAAGTTCTCATTTCTCGTAAAGCGCTTTACCCGAATTACTGAAGTTTATAGGAATAAAGCAGCAAAATCTGACAGTTTTTGCCCCTTTTACCCTATTTTTGCCGTCCAAAATTCAGCACAATTAACACTTATGGACAATCTTTTGTTTTATGCCGTTCCGGCAATGGGAATTATAGGTTTACTCTATACCCTCATCAAATTCAATTGGGTAGGTAAGCAAGATGCGGGCAACGACCGCATGAAAGAAATCAGCAATTATATTGCAGAAGGTGCCATGGCTTTTTTAAAGGCCGAATGGAAAATTCTGGGGTATTTTGTAGTGATCGTGGCATTGCTGTTAGGTTTTTTATCGCAAACCAACTCACACTCTCACTGGAGTATTTCTATCGCATTTATCTTGGGTGCTATTTGTAGCGCTACTGCCGGTTATATCGGCATGAAAGCAGCCACCAAGGCTAATGTACGTACTACACAGGCTGCTAAGACCAGTCTCGCTAAAGCCCTCAACGTATCCTTTACGGGCGGTGCTGTAATGGGACTCGGGGTGGCAGGTTTGGCGGTACTCGGACTGGGAGGTTTATTCATTATTTTAAAACATTTTTTTGCACCCGGAACAGAAGCCAATCCCGAAGGTACCCTGCGTACCATTGAGGTGTTGACCGGTTTCAGTTTGGGAGCTGAAAGTATCGCCTTATTTGCCCGTGTGGGTGGTGGTATTTATACAAAGGCCGCCGATGTGGGTGCCGATCTGGTAGGAAAAGTAGAAGCAGGTATTCCGGAAGATGATCCAAGGAATCCGGCTACCATCGCCGATAATGTAGGCGATAATGTAGGTGATGTGGCCGGTATGGGCGCCGATCTGTTCGGAAGTTATGTGGCCACTGTATTGGCAACAATGGTACTGGGACAAGAAACCATCGCAAAGGGTGATGCATTTTTTGGGCTCTCTCCTATTTTATTACCGATGCTGATCGCCGGTGTAGGAATTATTTTGTCGATCGTAGGAACCTTCTTTGTACGAATCAGTGATTCAGCAGGAATGAATACCGCAACCGTACAGAGAGCACTGAATATGGGTAACTGGGGTTCAATGGTACTTGCAGGACTGGCTTCTGCGGGTCTGGTTTATTATATTTTACCTGAACAAATGATATTACGCGGACATGAGTTTACCCGCAATGGAGTGATGGGAGCAATTGTGGTAGGACTGGCAGTTGGCGTACTGATGAGCATCATTACTGAATATTATACGGCAATGGGTAAACGCCCGGTAATGAGCATTATCAGACAGAGCGCTACAGGCCATGCTACTAATGTTATCGGTGGATTAGCCGTAGGAATGGAAAGTACATTACTTCCGATCCTGGTATTGGCAGGAGGTATCTGGGGATCCTACGAATGTGCAGGCCTTTATGGTGTTGCCATCGCAGCAGCCGGTATGATGTCGACCACCGCGATGCAATTAGCCATTGATGCATTCGGCCCTATTGCCGATAATGCAGGTGGTATTGCTGAAATGTGTGAACTGCCTAAAGAAGTTCGTGAAAAAACAGATATCCTGGATGCAGTAGGTAATACAACCGCTGCTAGTGGAAAAGGATTTGCCATTGCCTCTGCTGCCTTAACAGCGCTGGCCTTGTTTGCAGCCTTTGTAGGAGTAGCCATGCCGGATAACCAACATATCGATATTTATAAAGCCAATGTACTGGCCTGCTTGTTTGTAGGTGGTATGATCCCATTCATCTTCTCTTCGCTGGCCATTCGTGCAGTAGGTGAAGCCGCAATGGCGATGGTAGAAGAAGTGCGCAGGCAGTTCAAAACCATTCCGGGCATCATGGAAGGAACCGGCAAACCGGAATATGATAAATGTGTGGCCATTTCTACAGAGGCATCCATCAGGAAAATGATGTTGCCAGGTGCCATCGCTATTATCTCTCCGTTGATCATTGGCTTTATGCCCGGATTAGGAGCAGAAGCATTGGGAGGATTTCTGGCAGGCGCTACCGTGAGTGGTGTACTGATGGGTATGTTCCAGAACAATGCCGGTGGTGCATGGGATAATGCAAAAAAATCATTTGAAAAAGGAGTTGATATCAACGGTGAAATGTTCTATAAAAAATCTGAACCCCATAAGGCTTCAGTAACCGGTGATACTGTAGGTGATCCGTTTAAAGATACTTCCGGACCATCAATGAATATCCTGATCAAACTGATGAGCATTGTGAGTTTGGTGATCGCTCCTACCCTAGCTTCTATCAATAGCAGCAAGGCTGGAAGTCCTGAGATCAAGCAGGATATCACCAAAGAGATCTCCATCACTAAAACCGATGGAAAAGATTCTACCAGCATTACCGTTACTGCTCAGTCAGACGCCCTGAAAGTTCCTACCGATAAACTTGTAGAAGCTTTGGCTGCTGATAACCTGATCAAAAAGGATAATTATTCAGTTGCTTTGAAAGCAGGTAAATTATCATTGGATGGGGTTGAACAAAATGAAACCATCAACAGCAAATACAAAACGCTGATCGATGCTTTCGGCGGAGCCAATATGATGATCAATAATAAGACAAAGAATTAATTAAAACATATAGAATGAAGAGCCCTGCTGAAAAGCGGGGCTTTTTTGTAGGAGATAGTTGAGGGGTTGTGGAACTGGTTGAGGGATTGAGGGGTTGTGAGCGCATCTACATTATTTCATCTCAAGCTGATCCAGATGGCTATCGGGCGAGGGATGGTGTTACACAACTTCAATTTCGAGCAACGCGAGAAATCTAATTCCTACCCACAATCCATCATGTCATTCCGAGCGCAGCGAGGAAACTAAAGACCAAAACATTAGAATAGTTTTAAAAGTGGGCTCTGGTGGTTTTAAATACAAATGATTTTCCAAGCGATGTACAAGTTTTCTGCAGTAAAATTTTTCTTCTTCTAATTGGGGTTATTTGCTTCAACAAGTTTCCTCGCTTAAAATGCGATTGGAGCTCATTGATAAATACAAGTTTCCTCGCTTCACTCGGAATGACAGTTTTTTTTTTGGGGGGGGGATAGACTTCTCGCTTCACTCGAAGTGAGCGTGGTGAATTGAATGAATGAAACCAAATCCGTGCTCATCCGTTTAAAACCGCGTCATCCGTGTATCTATCGACTCAGTTTCTGATTTTAACACAATGTCATTTGCAGGAGAATTTGAAATAAAAAGTATAAAACTTTAAGTATTCATACAAGTTTCCTCGCTTCACTCGGAATGACAGTTTTTTTTTGGGGGGGGGATAGACTTCTAGCTTCACTCGAAGTGAGCGTGGTGAATTGCATGAATGAAACCTAATCCGTGCTCATCCGTTTAAAACCGCGTCATCAGTGTATCTATCAACTCAGTTTCTGATTTTAACACAATGTCACTTGCAGGAGAATTTGAAATAAAAAGTATAAAACTTTAAGTATTCATACAAGTTTCCTCGCTCCGCTCGGAATGACAGGTTTTGTGGATTGGAGAAAATAGACTTCTCGCTTCACTCGAAGTGAGCATGGTGAATTGCATGAATGA
>CAIRHQ010000213.1 GCA_903878475.1 uncultured Bacteroidota bacterium
CAGGCAATTATTTAGACAGACGCGAAGCCATTGAATATGCTAGTAAAAAAATGTCTGATACTGCTGCGTTTCATTTAATTGTAAAAGCACTAAAAGATCCTTTCGATAGAATTCGCGCAAAAGCATTGGCTAGTTTTGCTAGTAGTAAATTAGATGCTTCAGTATTAGCTAGCATTGAAAACATTGCTACAAATGATGCAAAACGTACTGTTCGTGCAGATGCGATTGACATTTTGGCTAAACAAAAAAATGCCAAATACGCTAGTTTATTTGTTGCTGCTTGCAAAGACTCTTCTTATACAGTAGCTGGTGCTGGATTAGAAGCACTGGCTCTAATTGACAGTGTACAAGCTTTTAAAATAGCCAATAATTTATCTAAAGAAGAAGCAAAAGGAAGACTAAGTGGCGCTATATCGAATGTGATTATTGAATTTGGAGATGAATCTTCTTTTGATTTTGTGGTGAGTAGTTTCACAAAAATGCCATTGTCGCAAGAAAAATTTACCGCAATTGCATCGTTAGTGAATTTATTAGAGAAAGTAAAAACCAAAGCGAATTTTGAAAAAGGAGTTGATGAAATTGTAAAATTCAGAGACCTAATGCCAGAGCAGATTCGTGTGCAAACAACACCATATATTAATAACATGATTTTAAAAGGACTGGCCGATAAAAAAGATGCCGCTGGAGATAAAGTATTTGCAGATTATGTAAGAGGAAAAATCAGTAAATAATTATTTGACCAATATTTGACTGGTAGACTTAATAGTAAAGGGCGAATTAAAACTAGCCGTTTCAATATTTCCAGCAATATTTATATCAAGAAGCTCACTAACTAATAGTGAGCTTCTTTTATTATAAGAACGTTTGCCGGAACTAAATCCCTTCATTGTTTGTGTAATATTATTGCCAGTTACTGAAGAACTTAATTTCATATTTATATTAGTACTAACCAAAACTTCAATAGTTGTTGGTGTTTGCGAATTGATGGTATACTGATTGGTAATAATTGAGCTGTCTACTTTTATAGTATCTGCCCATTGGTAACCTTCTTTAAAATTGATGGGATTGATGGCAAGAAAAAATTTGTCGACATCATTCACATTGGTATTCACTGGCGTAACTATTCCGTCTATTTTAGTATTGGAAATTAGTTGGTGATTTTCTACTACTAAGTTTTGTGGCTTATTTAATATGGCTAGAAGGTTAGCAATTTCAGGCATTTTGTTGTCTATAGCACTATCTGTATCTAATAGATGTTCGTTGCCAAAATCTTTTGTTGAAAGCTTTATATGACGTGGTATTAATTCTAATGAATAGCCTGTATTAGTAACTGATTTCACTTGATAGTCGACAGTTGTTTCATTAACCACCTGCATTTCAGTATGCTGGTCTAAGGTGGTCATGTCTGTAGCATTTTTTACAGTAGAAATAGCCGTAAATTTTGTGCCTGCAAGTACTGGAATGCATTGTGCTGATAGCATTTTTGTACTGAAAAATATCAGACAAAAAATCATTAGAATTTTCATTGGGATATTATTCAATTTGAAGGGATTGAATTGGTTGCTGATTTTTGGTAGCCTTTGTGTGTATGTGAATTAAAAAAAATGAATTGTTGTTGACTGCATATAACCTGTGTGTGTGTGTGTATATGTGAGTTAAAAAAAATTAATTCTTTATTGATTGTATATAAACTGTGTCTTTATTAAAAAAACCTTGATTTGTTTGCTGATTATAGGTTTTCTATTGTGTGTAGTAAAGCAAATTAAATTAGTTGATAAATGAACAACAGCGTATTTAGGTTTTACCAACTTCCGCTAGCGCCACCACCGCCGCTACTTCCTCCACCGAAGCCACCAAAACCACCGCCGCTATCGCCTCCACCGAAACCGCCACCGCCCCTGCTTCCGCCACCGCCAGATAACAATGAGGCCCAAAATAATGTTTCAGCAATATTTCCTGCACCAGATCGGCTCAAAGTGCCACCGCCACCACCGCCGCGACTAGATCCTAAAATTAGAAATACCACAATTAAAATACCAATAAACAACAAGACGCTTCCACCATCGTCTTTACCCTTTTTTGCTTTTTTAATTTTATACTCTCCTATTGCTGCTTGTGCAATGGAATTAGTTGCTAAATCTAAGCCGTGATAATAATCTCTTACTTTAAAGTATGGAGCAATATCGTTTCTAATAATACTGGCCGTTGTAATATCGGGGATTGCACCTTCTAAACCATATCCTACTTCAATTCTAATTTTATGATCGTCAATCGCAGCAATAATTAATACGCCGTTATTTGTTTTTTTATTTCCTATTCCCCAAGACCTAAATAATTTATTTGCGTATTCTTCAATTGGATAATCATTGAGCGTTTTAATAAGTACAATAGCTATTTGATTAGAACTACTGTCGTCAATGGCTACTAATTTTTGTTCGAGAATTTGCTTTTGCTCTGGCGACAATACATTGGCCATATCCGTTACCAATGTTGGCTGGCTTGGCTTTGGCAAAATATCTTGCGCATTAACTAGCGTAATGGATAAAATACTAAATAATATAATTAAGAATTGCTTCATGCTTTTATTTGCCAAAAACGATTTCGTCGGGCAATTCATTTTTATCTGTTAGTGCGTTGTATGGAAAATGTGTTTGCAAGGCTATTCCAATTTCTTGAATAATGTTTGCAATTCCAGTAGCGTAATTCTGTTGGTTAAAATGAGAGAGCATTTTTTTAACTTCTGTATTCCAGAATGCATCTCCTACTTTTTGATGGATTCCTTCATCGCCAAAAACAGCCAATTGTTTGTCTTTCATTGCAACATATACCAGCACTGCATTACGTGCTTCTGTTTGGTGCATATTTAATGATTCAAATAATTCTTTGGCGCGCCTTAATGGATCGATATACGTGCAATGACTTTCTATATAAATACGCACCTCGCCGCTGGTTTTTAACTCAGCGGCGCGGATTGCTTCTACGATTTGTTCTTTTTGTTCAGCTGAAAAATAATCAACTGCTTTCTTTTTGAATAGTGAGAACATGGATCGATTTTAGAATTTTACTTCAGGTGCTTTTTCTGATCCAGCTTCTGCTTTAAATCCTTCTTTTACTTTAAAGCCAGTGATACTAGCTAAAAGATTGATAGGAAATGAACGTGCTTTAATATTATAAGCTGCAACAGCTGCGTTGAAGTCGTTACGAGAAACTTTAATTCTGTTCTCGGTACCTTCAAGTTGCGCTTGCAATCCTCTGAAAGCTTCGTTCGCTTTTAGGTTTGGATAATTTTCAGTAACCACTAATAGTTTACCCAAAGCTTGAGACAATTGTCCTTGAGCAGCCTGAAATTGTTGAATTTTTTCTGGGCTAAGGTCTTTTGCTTCTAGTTTAATTTGAGTAGCACTTGCACGTGCTTGAATAACATTGGTTAAAGTTGTTTGCTCGAAGTTGGCTTCTCCTTTAACGGTGCTAACTAAGTTTGGTATTAGATCTGCTCTACGTTGGTAATCACTTTGTACATTGTTCCAAGCAAGACTAACTGTTTCATCTTGTTGTACTAAACCATTGTATCCACTCCAACCACAGCCAGCAAGTAATAATACTACTGCAGCAATTCCGATAAGGACTAAATTTTTTGTGCTCATTGTTGTAATTTATTTTTTCTTTAATGAATTTACGTGGTTTACTTAACAAAAACCTTGCTAAGATTACCCATTAACAGAGATTTAATGATTTACGAAAATTATTTTTGTGTTATAGCGTCGATTCCTGGTAACGATTTGCCTTCGAAATATTCTAACATAGCACCACCACCAGTAGATACATAGCTTACTTGGTTGGCAAAACCAAATTGGTTTACAGCCGCAACACTATCGCCTCCGCCTACTAATGAGAAAGCCCCATTTTTAGTGGCTGCTGCTACTGCAACTGCTATTGCCTTTGTGCCGTGTTGAAATTTTTCCATTTCAAAAACACCCATTGGACCATTCCAAAGAATGGTTTTAGAACGTTTGATAACATTTGAAAACTGTTCAGCAGCGTTTTCGCCAATATCTAAACCCATCCATCCATCGGGGATACTATTGCTTGGTGCCGATGAAGTATTTGCAGTAGCAGAAAATGCATCTGCAATAATTGAATCACTTGGTAAGTGGATGTTTACGCCTTTTGATGCAGCTGTTTTTAACAATTCATTTGCCATATCTAATCGGTCGTTTTCGCAGAGTGAATTGCCAATTTGTCCGCCTTGAGCTTTCATGAATGTATAAGCCATTCCACCTCCAATAATAATATCGGTAGCTCTTTGTAATAAGTTTTCGATAATTAAAATTTTATCAGAAACTTTTGCTCCGCCTATAATTGCTGTAAAAGGCGTTTCACTTTTGTGCATTACTTTTTCGGCACTAGCTACTTCTCCTTCCATCACTAATCCAAACATTTTTTTATCGGCAGCAAAAAACTGCGCAATAACAGCTGTGGATGCATGTGCGCGGTGTGCAGTACCAAATGCATCGTTAACATAAATATCGCCTAGCTTACTTAATTTTTGTGCAAAATCTGCATCGCCTTTTTCTTCTTCTTTATAAAAACGCAAATTTTCTAATAACAAAACTTCGCCAGCATTTAATGAAGCAGCAAGTTCTGTTGCTGAAGCTCCAATACAATCATCAGCAAATTTTACGGTAACACCTCCTAATAATTCACTTAAATGAGCCACCACATGCTTTAATGAATATTTTTCGGTAGGTCCGTCTTTTGGACGACCCAAATGACTCATTAAAATAACACTGCCACCATCTGCCAATATTTTTTTAATAGTTGGAATGGTTGCACGCATACGATTGTCGTCGGTAATAATGTATTCGGCATTTAATGGAACATTAAAATCAACACGAATTAGCGCTTTTTGATTTTGAAAATTGTGGTCAGAAAATTGGCTCATGATCATTTGTTTTAAAAATTAAAAAACCGCAGAGTCGAGATGGTGCAGAGAAAATCAACTCGGCACCAACGTCTCTGCGGTTTATAAATAGAATATATTAAGTACTACTTGATTAATCCAGCAAAATATTTTACTGTGCGAACCAATTGAGACACATAACTCATTTCATTATCGTACCAACTAACTGTTTTTACTAATTGGGTATCACCAACAGTAATTACTTTAGTTTGGGTTGCATCGAATAAAGAACCATAATGGATACCGATAATATCGCTGCTTACAATTTCGTCTTCGGTATATCCAAAGCTTTCGTTGCTTGCTGCTTTCATTGCTGCATTAATTTCTTCGATGGTAACTTTTTTAGTTAAAATAGAAGTTAATTCAGTTAATGATCCGGTAATAGTTGGAACACGTTGTGCGCTTCCGTCTAATTTACCTTTTAATTCAGGTAATACTAAACCAATTGCTTTTGCAGCACCGGTACTATTTGGTGTAATGTTTGCTGCTGCTGCTCTTGCTCTACGTAGATCTCCTTTTGGATGCGGTGCATCTAAAGTGTTTTGATCATTGGTATAAGCATGGATAGTTGTCATGAAACCTGTAACAATGCCGTAATGGTCATTTAATGTTTTAGCCATTGGAGCCAAACAGTTAGTAGTACATGATGCGCAAGAAATGATGGTTTCTGTTCCGTCTAATATTGCATGGTTTACATTAAATACTACTGTTTTTAAATCGCCAGTTGCTGGTGCAGAAATTACTACACGCTTAGCGCCTGCTGTAATATGTGCTGCAGCTTTGTCTTTGTCTGTAAAGAATCCTGTAGATTCAATAACAACGTCTACACTGTGCGCTCCCCAAGGAATTTGAGCTGGATCTCTTTGTGCGTATATTTTAACTGTTTCGCCATTTACTATAATAGCATCTTCTGTAGCAGTTACTTGTGCATCAAAACGACCTTGTGCACTATCGTATTTTAATAAGTGTGCCAAAACTGATGGGCTAGTTAGGTCATTGATTGCAACAACCTCAACACCTTCCATGTTGTATATCTGACGAAAAACTAGACGACCGATACGTCCAAAACCATTGATGGCTACTTTAACTGTACTCATGAAGAAGCGATTTTTGTGATAAATTTTTTAAATAGGACGCAAAGTTAACGATTTACTAGAAAAAAAGCGGTATGAAATTCGTGTTAAATAAAATATGTGCGATAAATATGCAGAAATAACGAAAAAGTTTTGGCAGAAACAAGGCACACACCTATTTTTGCAACCCGATAATAAAAATGGCCGGTTCGTCTATCGGTTAGGACAGCCCCCTTTCACGGGGCAAAGACGGGTTCGATTCCCGTACCGGCTACAAAAAGGGACAAATTAAGATATTCTTGATTTGTCCCTTTTTCTTTTTCAACACAACCCATTAATAATCTGTTAGACTTAACAACAAATGAATTGATTTCAGAGGAGCCTACACAATTATTATTAGGGGTCAAGCATGAATTATTTTAGGCAAAAAACTAGTGTATTTTCAATGTAAACTATCTAATCAGAATTTTTAAATATTAGTTTTCTTTTTTGCAAGCCCCAAAAATTATTATAAAATAAGTCTTTAAAAACAGGTGAACTTTCTCTAAATTTTGGTTGGGGTTTATTTTTCAGAATCAGTTTTTCATTTTTTTTCATCGTTAATTTCAGAATCGTTTTAGGACCATTTCTAATTAGCTCATATTTTTTGCCCTTATCAATATTGGAACTAATCATTAATGCTTCCATCATTATATCAGATTCTATTTGTATCTGTCCTCCTTTCAGACTTTTAATGCTAATAAAAGATATTTGATTATTTTCTTTCATCGCACTAATTAAAAATGCGCCTACTGTTCTAAGGTTTTCAAAACTAACCTCTTTCCAGGCATCAGGAATAGCTGGAAATACCTTTATCACTTCTCCTTTGCTTTGCAACAACATTTCAAGCATACTTGTCACAGTAGCCATAGGTGATTCAAAACATGGGCCGGATTCTCTATAAAGGCCATTAGCCTCTCCATGATGGTTTAAAAATGTATTCAGATAATGATAAGCTTCATTTCCTTTACCCAATAAGGAAGACATGGATGAGGCTCCTACATATGAATATCCGGCTAAAGCTTTATCCAGCGATTGCCAATGATTAATTGAACGATTTATTATTTCCAAACTTGAGGGTTCCGTTATAGAAACCTCCCTGAATGGATAGATCATTAAAAGATGTGAAAAATGCCGGTGAGAAGATGTTAAAGCAAGATCCTTTCCCATCATATACCCCGTTTCGTTTACATAATAGGGCACTAGGTTTTTATAAACTTCTTCCCATTTTTTTCTCGTGATGTCATTTAATGCAAGCAATGAGTCAATTCTCAGAACGGTTTGCAATCCCCATCTCAAACTACTTAAGGAATAATGTGCATCTACTGTATTGGCATATTCAGGTGATTGAGAAGAAGGTAAATGATAGGTTCCTTTTTCATCTTTATATAACAAATGAACTAAATAATTTACTGAACGTTTAAGTAATGGATAGATATGCTTCTTTAATTCAGCGGTATCACGTGAATAGAGAAAGTATTGATAGTAATAATAAAGTGTCCAGGTAAGATCACCAGGTTCAAATCTCCCATTGCGAATATCTCCGGTAATTAAGGGACTGACCAGATCATAACTTGAAATTCTGCCGATGGCAGCTGCGTCATTCCTCCATTCAACAGGTACATTATTGATCAGGTTCTGTACATTTGAATTTAATGCATCAAATAGTGATCTGCCTATTTCTAGGTGGTTGGATGTAAATATAGGTGAGTATGCAAGTTGTGTATTTAGATTCCACCAAATGGCAGGCCACGGCGTTTTACTGGTAAACCAGGGGCCCATAAGATCAACCATTGGCTTGCCCTTTCTTGTTGCGGATGCAAGGTTGTATAACTGCATCCAGTAATATCCTTCCATTCGTGCATCCGGAATGGAAATAAAACTTTTTTGAAAATAGGTGTTCCACCATTGGCGATGCACTCTTTCAATTTCACTAATTTTTTTTGACCCACATTTTTGCAGATAAGTTATTGCTTCTTTTACAGGACTTTTTTGATTTACCAATTGATAACCAACTGCAATAGTAACAAAAGCTTTGTTTTGATTTTTTGTTTCCTTCCAAACTGTGGCATACGATCCGTAGTGTAACAAAGGCTGGTAGCAAATAGAATAACCTGCAGAATCTTTTAATTCTTCCGGCGGATTATTTACATAATTGAATCTTTTGGGATTTACAGAACCAAAACTGATCCTTGGGCTGATACTTTTTTCGGGTATCCATTTCCAATGGGTGTTTATTTCACCTGCGGATCCTGCAACAGTAAGCATCACTACTTCTTCACCGGTTGGCACGATGGCAGTAAACTGTATCTCCCCTTTTGTAGTTTGAATGATTCCTGATGCTTCTGCATTGTAAAGATCCAGTTTCATTTGCACGCTAATGATCTTCCCATGCATTTCCAATAACATTTTCCCAATGGGTAATCTTGCTCTTGACACCAATTGTTCCGCAAATATACTATCCGGATAATGTGGTCGCTGATCAGTTACATCAGATCGTCCAATATCAAAGCGGATGGATGAATCATTTTCTTTATAAATATTGGTGCCCAGTCTTCCATTACCTAATAATATGCCGGTATAATAATTTGCACTGATACTGTCCCAATGCAATTCCTGCTTCTTCATGTATTCAGACCATTTGAAATGCGGGGCCTGTTGGGCTTCTATATTTTCACAGGAATAAAAGATTGCAAACAAAAAACAAATCCATTTCATGAGAAAATATTTTTGATCTTAACAATCGAACATGCCACCTGAAAATAGCTATTTGTGATGTTAATTCAGCATTAATAATTATTTCTTTCAATTCGGTTTCCGCTTTTATAGTTTTTCATATTTGAGCTTAATAGTTTCCAGGTCCTTTTCAAGTGTTTTTTTTAAAATTTCATTTCCTGTTTTGTAATAAATATTTTTAAGTTCATGAGGATCTGACCTCAGATCATATAATTCTTTAAACGTAGTATGATTCTTCTTGTCCAGAAAATGTATCAATTTATATTGCTTTGTTCTGATTCCAAAATGTTCCGGCACTTCATATTGGTCAAAATAATGGTAGTAAATCGAATTTCTCCAATTCTTTGGCTTCTCTCCTTTTAGTAATGGCATGATTGAGCTGCCTTGCATTCCTTCATCGGTTGGGGATTTGGAAATAGCCGTAAACGTTGGCGCAAAATCAAGTATTGAAACCATTTCATTATTAACTGACCCCGCTTTTACTAGACCCGGATACCTGATCAGTAAGGGCAAACGCATAGATTCGTCATACATCCACATTTTATTAAACAGTCCGTGTTCCCCCATAAAAAAGCCATTATCAGAAGTATAAACGATCACTGTATTTTTTGATAACCCTGATTCATCCAAATAGGATAATAACCGGCTGATATTCTCATCTAAAGAAGCTACCAGTCGGAGATATCCTTTGAAAAAAGATTGATAAGCCCATTTTTTATATTCTTCTTTGGATATTCCCGGTTTCGCTTTTTCTTTGATATGATCCGGATAAATATGATCAAGTCTTGAAAAGCCCGCGTTCTCACTTGTCAATCCGGGATTCTTATTTAAAAAATCATCATTAAATGTTTTAGGCAATTCGATGTCTCTGTTTGCATAGAGGGTATCATATTTCGCTGGATATTCATGAGGAGTATGCGGAGCTTTATGATGGATCATTAAAAAGAAAGGTTTCTCTGAATGATTATTTTTCAGCCATTCAATAGATTTATCAGTTATAACATCTGTAATAAATCCTTCAACCGGAATTCCTCCTTTATTCCCGTCTAACCATGGATTACCCTTTTCTTTCATTGGACTATTAAAATACTGCCCCTGACCTGGGAGCACATTATAATAATCAAAACCCTGTGGTTCTGATACAAGATGCCATTTACCAATCAATGCCGTTTTATAACCTGCACATTGCAATAACATGGGAAAGGTTGCTTGATTTTTCCCTAATATATCTCCAATCCTCAATACACCATTGAGCTGGTTGTACTTACCAGTAACCAAATTGGCGCGGCTAGGTGCACAGATAGAGTTTATGTTGAAACAATTTGTAAATCGCATGCCTTCATTTGCAAGTCTGTCGATTCCCGGTGTCTTTATAAACTTACTCCCATAGCTACTGATAGATTGAATATCATGATCATCCGCCATGATGAAGATAATATTAGGCCTTTCCTTTGAAGCCTGCTTTTCTTGTGAAAAGCATCTTATGGATGTTACCAATAATGCAATACAAATGAATAAAGTTTGGTTTATGCCATTTTTCATATTGATTGCATTTTCAGGATAAAACATTATTGGTTTGCCGTATAAAAATAAACACCCATCATGCTGAGACTTTTTAATTTAGATTGAAGTCTGATATTAAAACCACTCCACTCTTTTTGGTTCTTATTTGTCCAAGCGATTTCTGACATGGCCAATATTCGTGGGAACAACTGTTTATCCATCCGGGGGGCTGTTCTGTCTAGGTGCGACCAGAAATTTGCCTGTACCCCTAATACTTTGCTGCTGTTTTTTTCAGTCATCCCCTCGGGTATCGGCTCAAATGAATATACTTTTTCAGTAGATATTTTATCATAAGTGTAATCAAAATAACTATGGGATGTGGGAGACATAATTATATTATTGGGAAGTGTAGGTATTTTCTGAGCGATATCCTTCTGCCAGCTACGCCAGTACATAACAGTTGCTGTTTCACTTAATCCTCCCTCAATAATTTCATCCCATCCAATTAGTTTTTTCCCTTTACTGTTAATGTATTTTTCAATCTTTTTTACAAACCAGCTTTGCAGTTCATTTTCATTTTTGAGTCCTTCATCAACCATTCTCTTCTGACATTTAGGGCATTCTTTCCAGTGTAATTTTGGTGCTTCATCTCCACCAATATGAATATACGGTGAAGGGAACAATTCAGCTACTTCATCCAATACATTTTGCAGAAACACAAAAGTATCCTCATTGCCTGCGCAAAATACGGCGTTGGTAACTCCGTAATTTTTGGACCATGATCGAATCTTAACCGTATCCCCTTTACAGGAAAGATCGGGGAATGCAGCAAAAACCTCCGTGGTATGACCCGGCATTTCTATTTCGGGTACGATCAATATATTTCTATTGGCAGCAAAAGCAATGATCTCTTTCATATCCTCTTGCGAATAAAATCCTTCATATTCCTGTGGTTCATTAAAGGATTCATGAAATTTTGCTGAAATGTTTGTCAATGAAGGATATTTTTTTATTTGCAAACGCCAGCCCTGGTCATCCGTTAAATGCAGATGTAATACGCTCATTTTAAAAAATGATAAAGCATCTATATATTTTTTGATCTGCTCTTTCGGAATAAATGTACGACTACAGTCAAGCATCAGGCCTCGCCAGTTAAAGCGGGGTTTATCAGTAATTGTCAAACAAGGTATTTGCCAGTGAATTCCGTTCACCGTGGCCTGACGAAGTATCTGTTCGGGCAATAATTGTCTGAGTGTTTGGATGCCCCATAGTATGCCTTTTGAAGTAAAGGCAGATATGGTTACTTTATCAGTTTTAACATTCAGGCGGTAACCTTCTTCACCCAGCTCAGACAATTCTTTGTTAAGCGAAAGTTCTATTGTATTTTTTGAAGTTGGTTTGGAAAGAATGGCTAAACTAAATCCCAATGCAGGTTCCAGGTAATTGCGCAGCTGTTCTGCTTTATTATGTAGATCGCCACTTATTGATACAGTAGTGCCGGAAGTAATGACAAAAACACCTTTCCCTATATTCATCTCTTGTGGTTTCGGAATAATGTTTACTAGTTCTTGAGCAGATAAAATAGTAAACGATGATACTATAGTCAACAAAAAAAGATGTATGCGTGTTTTCATAAACCAAGTTTTAGATAATTATTTAGTCACTCCTGAATTATTGTTTCCTGTTTAATTTCCCGTTAAGGGTATACAAACATTAAAAGTATTGTGTTTATAATCTACCTGCAAAGGATCTCCCTGATTGGGCGCTTCATAGGAAGCTGCGGCAAACAGAGCGATTGGTATCCCTTTCTTATCGCGATAGATAAATGGCCGTTCCAATCTGTTTAGTAGCATTTTATTGCCATCCGCAAAATTCAGTTCACGTTTGGATACTTCCGGGTTGTTGGGGAAACGCCACTCCTTTCCATCTTTTGACTGTAACATCACCAATGACCCAAATTGCAACCCATATTTTTTGCTTTGAGAAAAATATTTGGCAACAGCATAAAAGTTTTTCTTTTTTTTGTCATACCACATACAGGGGTCTTCACAGGCCATATCAACATCAGAAGTAACATTTGAAATAGTTGTAAATGGCGCATCTGGCTTATCTGCAACAGCCCACCAGAACATCATATATCCTCCGGGTTTTCTTGATTTGTACATCATATAATACTTTCCGCCAGGGCCCTGGGTAACAGATGGATTATTTACCACTTCAAAAGTTCTTACTTTGTCTACCCGAACGATTGGCTGTTCGGGCATTTTAAAATTACCGGTAATAAAATCGTTGATGGTTTTCACTTTCACCACACCAATAGACTGTGCACAATTATATCGATACCATTGTGTTTGCTCCTTTGTTTGCTTTGCCCCTACCGGAACATAAGCAGAATCATACGCTGTACTGATATAATAGAGATAATAATAACCGTTGAATTTTTGAATATGAGGATTGTGCATGGTAAACCTATCCCATAGCCCAGCTTTACCTGAGCTTTTCAGAACAGTTGTGATATGTTTATAGGGACCTTCCAATTTATCAGAAACAGCAATGGCTATTTCGGAATATTTCTGCCAACCTGAAAACCCATCAAAAATATAATTTAGAGAATCGTCATCCAATGCACGTTTACCATGCGGCCAACGTGAATAAAACATATAATACTTATCATCTTCTCCTTTAATTACAGAACTGCACCATGTATAATGATCTTTCGAAACAAAAATATTGGATGAGTCGATTTTACCTAATTTTTGATTCAGATTCAGGTTATCCTGAGAAATTGCCAGCAGAGAAAAAAGAAAACTGACTATACAAATGCTTATTGATTTATAATGCGTATACCGATTCATAATTGATTGATTAAGTAAATTTTTTAATTAAGATGGAAGATCTCCTCCATTCCACTCCAGATCTGTTTTTTTGAAGCTGCATCCGTTAACGGTTGTTGACAAGGATCCGTTTCTTTCCACCAACGTTTTGTTGCGGAGTCTGTGGCCATTTTTTGCATATCGGCATTAAAATCCTGCCCGGTGAATTCAAAATAGCTGAACAACATGGGTTTGCCATCAATCTCTTTTAGATAAATAGAATAATTATTGATGTTACATTCTTTAATTTTTTGCTGAACAGCAGGCCATACCGCAGCATGTAATTGTTTGTAGTATTCCATTTTACCGGGTTTAAGTCCGGTTACCATTCCAAATCGTTGAACAGGCTTTGTTGGTTTTTGTATTTGATCAGTTGTTGATACATTATGTTTTTCCGTACAGGAACTAATCCATATCAAGGCCATACAACAAATCGTAATTCTTATCAAAAAAACCATATTGGAAAATTTTATGCTAATGAAATATTGTATAAAGTACGATCATCACTCCTAACAATAAGATAGATAGTGTCTTATAATTACCAATACCACCCCATCCTTTGTCCTGCAGTGGTTCTAAAGGTGTTTTCCAAAAGAGTGTTTCACTTTCCCTGGTATGTTGAACCGGGAAAATATACGACAGACCGATCTGCAAAATTGCACAAGCCAGAAAAAGGTAAAAAGCCATCATCATAAAGGGAATATGTGCAAGGGTTGTATCAGGTAATAGTTTATTTAAAATAAAAACACCAGCTCCTAAAAACGAACCCACCCACAAAGTATATTGTGCCGAAAGTGCAGACGCTTTCTTCCAGAAAATGCCTAACAGGAACACGGTTGTTATGGGTGGTGCAATATGTGCGATCACATCATTGATACCATTGAATAAACTTTCATATTGATTGATCAAAGGCAATAATGAAAGTGATATAAGCAGGGCTAACACCGCAGATATTCTTCCAGCACGAACCAATTGTTTGTCGGTTGTTTCCGGACGGTAACGTTTATAGAGATCATAACTCACCAAGGTGGCTATCGAGTTTAAAGCACCTGAGATCTGACTCATCAATCCCGATAATAAGGCTGCCACTAAAATACCCACAAGCCCTGTAGGAACCAGTTGTGTAATCATTAAAGTGTATATCCCTTTTGATTCCGTAATGGTTTTACCTGCCTCATTTACAGTTTGAACAGAACTGATATCAAATAATCCTTTTTGTGCAAGTACCCAGGCCATTAATCCAGGCAGTACAAAAATGAAAACAGGAAGTATTTTAATAAACCCGCAAAACAAAGCCCCTCCCCTTGCATGATTGATATCTTTTGCTCCCAATACTCTTTGTACAATTGTTTGATCGGCACACCAATACCAGATACCTAATACAGGATAGCCGAGAAAAACAGCATACCATGGCATTCCACTTGCATCGCCGGAGGGGCGAAGCATAGAAATCTTTTCTTCTGAATGAGTAGTATGTAACACCTCTGTGATACCTGACCATCCACCTGCTTTTTGAAAACAAATTGTTGTAATGATAACTGCACCACTTATCAATACAATAGTTTGGATTGACTCAGTTACTACAACCGCTTTCAAACCTCCTATTACTGTATACAATCCGGTAAGCAGGGCAATTACAATTATGCTAACGTACATATCAATTCCAAACAATGTTTTTAAAACAATACCGCCTGCCAGAAAAGAAAAAGCGATATGAATAACCACAGCTGAAATAATGGAGATAATTGCCAGCCAGTCTCTACATGCCCTGTTATATCTTTTTTCCAGAAAATCAGGTAATGTGGCCACTTTAGATTTCAGGTAGAACGGAACAAAGAATAATGCAAGCAGGATCAAAGTGAATGCTGCCATCCATTCAAAATTACCGTTGAGCAAACCACTGTCAAACCCCGACTGGGCAAGGCTAACCAGGTGAATACAGGAAATATTGGTTGCAAACAAGGCTAATCCGATCATTGGCCAGCGCAGAGATTTACCTGCAAGAAAATACTCGTTTGAGTTACCGTTTACAGGTTGCTTTTTCTTTTTCAACCCCACCCAAAGGCCCACTGCTACAATGCCAATGATGTAGAAAATACTAATGCTGATATCTAATCCTTTGATCATAACTCTTTAAGGTTTCAGGTCGCAACTGCTACCTGGTTTCAAAGGAGTTTTATACACTCCATTTTCAATAATAACAGGATCAAGAAAATATTTTTGTAAATGGGGAATATGTTCAAGGAAAAGAGCTTCATGCCCCACTGAAATATGATTGAATAAAACAAGGTGTTGATGAAGCTGTCCCATATCGCCTACATGAGGAACAACCGGTACTCCAAATTTTTTACACAATAAACTTATCGTTATAAATTCACTTACACCACCTACCCTAACAGCATCCACCTGCATAAAACCGGCACAACGCGTTTGCAGGTAATTTTTGAAAATGATTCGGTTGGGCACATGTTCTCCTAATGCAAGTTTGGTGGGCGCTATTTGATCTGCCAATGTTTTATGCGCTAATATATCATCAGGGTGAGTTGGTTCTTCAATCCAATACGGTTTGATACTTTGCAACTGCTTACAGATTTTAATGGCGTTGGGCAATGTCCATTGCTGATTCGCATCCAGCATAATCTTTACGTTATCGCCGGCAGTTTCGCGAACGATATTAGCTCGTCGTATATCTCTTTCACTGTCTGCAGAACCCACTTTCAGCTTCATCGCAGTAAAACCTTCCGCGATTGCCTTTTTACAATTCTCTCTTACTTTTTCATCAGAATAGTTAAACCATCCGATTGATGTGTCATAACCCGAATATCCTGTTTCAATTATTTTTTCTCTTTTATTCCTCCCCTCCTCTTGAGATTTCAATAATTGTAAGGCTTCATCCCGGGTAAGTTCATCTTCGAGATAAGAGAGATCGAGTGTATCAATGATCTGTTCAGGAGAAAGATCGATCAGTAATTTCCATAAAGGAACGCCACGTTTTTTTGCCCACAGATCATAACAGGCATTGGTAACAGATGCCAATGCAAGATGAACAATTCCTTTATGTGGACCGAGCCATCTGAACTGCTGTTCATTTGACAAACGATTAAACAAAGAGCCAAAAGAAGACATCATTTCCTCGATATCGTTTCCCACTAATTTGTCTGCATAGAATTTTGCGGCTTTACAAACCAGGTCATTCCCTTCGCCTAATGTAAAGGCGAAACCGGTTCCTGTAATGCCTGAATCATCAATCAAATTGGTTACCGCATAGGAATATACCGGGTCACGATGAATGGCATCGCTCCCTGCACCACTTTCCAATTGATATCTGGCATCCCTTATTTCAACTCTTTTGATCATATAATTTAACTAACATTTTACTGTATTCCTATTCCGATATGATAATGTTTTAATTCATTACTAATGGAAGCCCTTCTGCTATTGTGTTTATTTCAATTACCAATACCGTATCATTTTTATCCGGGAGAATGGCAGGTAGTTTTATATGGATCTTATCTGTCTGATCAAAAACCAAATTCTCTCCTGAAAGAAAATGAACACTATTAATTTTCACGCCACTTATTACTGGCAGATTAACAGAATTGATATCCTGCTTAAACAAATGAATATATATTTTACTTCCTTTTCTGGTGGCTGCCCATTCTTTATTGGGTTTGTAAGGTCCACCCTTAGTTCCGTAAATAGACTCGCCATATTTGTTAAGCCAGCGGCCAATGGTATCTAAGAGTTTTATTTGTCGATCTTCCATTCGTCCATCCATCATTGGTCCTACATTGAATAATAGATTCCCGTTACCGCCCGAAGTGGAGGCTAGTGTTTGAATGGATTGCTGAGCAGTTTTCATTTTATCATTGGGTTTCCACGACCATTGGTTACAGATGGTAATGCAGGATTCCCATGGATCTTTCATATTGATCTCACCTACTTCCTGTTCCGGCGTTGCATAATCTCCAACTGTCAGTGGTGATATTGTTTTATGCGATCCTTTTCCCAATCTGTTATTTACGATGATCTTTTTATCCAGTAGTTTGATATGATCATATACTTCCTGCCCAAATTCTTTTGTCCATGGCTTTTCCCAGTTACCATCAAACCAAAGCATATAGGGATGATATTTTGTGATAAGTTCTGAAAGCTCATTCTTGATCTTCTTTACAAATCGGTTCATATCTGCTTTGGGATCAGGGATACTGTCGCCCAGATTGTGTAATGGATAATCAGTATCATGCCAATCCAGAATAGTGAAGTAGATACAAAATGCGATCCCATTATTTTTACAGGCTGTAGCCAACTCACCTACAATATCTCTTTTAAAAGGAGAATACTTGATATTATAATCAGTATAAGCAGACGGCCATAAACAAAATCCATCATGGTGTTTGGACGTGATGGTAATATATTTCATACCAGCAGCTTTTGCTGTCTTTACCCATTTATCAGCATTAAATAAAACAGGATTGAATTCTTTATATAAGTTATCATATTCAACCGTAGGTACTTGGTGGCCGCGTGACCATCCAATTTCCGTACCCCGCAAACTTACCGGACCCCAGTGAATGAACATTCCAAAACGTTTATCCATAAAATCTTTCAGAATTGCGGGATCTGTTTTAAAAGGTTTGTTTTGCGCAATTGACAGGGCTGATATTAACAGAAAAGGAATTAAAAAAACTGTCTTTTTCATAACTAAATTATTGTTTTCGGTAATCATATAATTAATCCGGCCCTTCTGTATCCCAACTCTGCACCTCCACTCACCGGCATAATACATCCGGTAACAAATCTTGCTTTTTCTGATAAAAGAAATACACAAACATCTGCCACCACATCTCCTTCCGGGCAATAGCCCAATGCATGTATTTCATTCAGGTATTTTTCTTTGTTAGGTGTATCCGGGTTTTGGTATTCTTCTGCCCATTCCCGTAACATAGGTGTCCACACACCTGCCGGACTAATCGCATTAACTCTGATTCCATAGGGAGCGTAATCAAGGGCCATTGATTTTGTGAGGGCATTTATTCCTCCTTTGGTAGCAGTATACGCCGCGTGATTTTCCTGACCTATTTGTCCAACTAGGCTGCTGGTATTAAGGATGCACCCCTTTGTTTCTTTCAAGGCATTGAATCCTGATTTTACAGTATGATAGATCCCTTTCAGGTTAATACTCATCAGCATATCCCATTCTTCTGCGGAGGTTTCATGAACAGGTTTTGAAGGTGATGATATACCCGCATTGTTGTGAATGGCATCCAGTTTTCCATAAACAGCTAATGTTTTCGCAACGGCATTTACTACATCTTTTTCGTTTGAAATATCGCAATAGATTCCAAGATGTTCGTTACCCAACTCGGCAATTACTTCCTGCAGGCGTTTTTCGTTATTCGAAGCAATAACAACCCTTGCACCTTCATTTACATAGGCTTTGGCACATTCATATCCAATTCCATCTGAGCCTCCGGTTAGAAATATCACTTTCTCATTTAATAATTTCATGATGTCCTTTTAGTCCTTTCTAAAATAATATTACTTCTTAATTAAGTTTTGCAGCTGGTCTTACTTCTGAACCAATGCTATTGGTTAAACCATCGCCTATTTCCTTTCGGTATTTGTCTGCTATTTCATTCAGCCTTTTTACAATATCAGGATGTTGTTCTTTAACATCTCTGTCTTCTCCCGGATCTGATGAAAGGTTAAATAAAGAAAGTCTTACAGAATCACTTCCATATTTACCGGGAAATCCATCCTGACCAATTGCACCCGGCTTATTATAAGTTTGAGAGATACAGGGAAACACCAACTTCCAGTTTCCTTTTCTGATCGCTTTTAAATTATTCTTGTCATAGTAGTATACAAACTCATCTCGGGGATTGGCATCTTTAACTGCGGTAAAAAGATCAAATACATTAACCCCATCAATTTTTTTACCCGGAAATTTTGTTTTGCAGATTGTTGCAATAGTTGGCAACATATCCATGGTAGTGGTTAATTTATTACAGATGGTTCCTGCAGGTATTTTTTTAGGCCAGCTTACAATAAAAGGAACTTTTAAACCACCATCCCAAGCTGTTCCTTTTCCTTCGCGCAAGCCACCTGTGTTTCCTGCATGGTTGCCAAATGTTAACCAGGGTCCATTATCGCTGCTGAAAATGATCAGTGTATTATCAGCAATCCCATTTGCTTTTAATGCTTTCATTACTTCACCCACTGACCAGTCTACTTCTTCCATCACATCGCCAAACAATCCGGCGCCACTTTTCCCTTTGAATCTGGACGAAGCCGCTATAGGTACATGCACCATTGCATGAGCAAGGTATAAAAAGAAGGGTTTGCTTTTATTCTCATTAATAAACTTCACTGCTCTTTCTGTATAGGTCTTGGTAAGCTGTGCTTGATCATCCAATGTTTTTAATATTTTTACTACTTTGTTTCCTTCAAATAATGGCAGTGGTGGATAGGTAGAACGATAACTACTTGTATCTGTCCATGGTGTACCATCATAATAAACCGGCCACATATCATTAGAATAAGGCAAACCAAAGAATTCATCAAAGCCCTGTTGCATGGGAAGATAAGGTTCTCTATTTCCTAAATGCCATTTCCCAATCATGGATGTTTTATAACCCTTGGTATGCAATAATTCTGCAATGGTTTCTTCCTCCGGATTCAATGCAATTTTGCTTCTGTGATCCAGTGCACCGTTAATACCAATGCGGGTAGGATAACAACCGGTAAGTAAAGCACTTCTTGATGCAGAACATACCGCCTGTGCATCATAAAAATTAGTGAACCGCATACCTTCGGCTGCAAGTTTATTCATATTAGGCGTATGGTAAGGGCCACCACCATAGCACTCTGGATCTCCATAGCCCATATCGTCCATAAATATGATAACAACATTCGGTACAGGTTCTTTACCGGTTTGTATTTCAATGCCTCGATAACTCCCAGATATTATCGGAACAACTAATAAAATCAGTACGGCTCGGAAAAAACTAAATTTATTCTTAATCTGTTTCATATTTATTGAATGGATTATAAAACATTAATGGATTTATTGAAGTGTACAATCTTATGTTTACTTCTCATTTCATGACTCTGTTTTTATTGATCACTTACCACTTTTAGAACCCACACATTAGCTGATGAACTTTTCCCGGCTTCCGGCAAGATTATTTCAATGTCTTCAGTGGTTTGTTTCCAGTTTAGTTTTTGTCCGGTGCTCAATAATTGTATTTTGTCACCAGTGTTCATTGCAAGTTTGGTTAACACGGTTTTCTGATCAGGATATTCAAACAGAAATACATATTTGGTTTTACCATCTTTAGTTTGTGTGTACCTGATTCGATCTCCCTCTCCAAAAACTTTATACATTCTTGTTCCATAAATGGCTTCACCGTTTATTTTAATCCAGCTGCCTATTTCTTTAAGTCTGCTATAGGCTTCTTCATGCCATTCACCATCAGGGCCCGGCCCAATATTTAAAAGGTAATTACCACCTTTACTTACAATGTCTACAAGTTTCTTTATGATCTCACCGGCAGTTTTATAATTTTCATCAGCAATATAACTCCAGCTTTTCCCCATCGTCATACAGGTTTCCCATGGATAAGGCAGACCATTATCAGGAATATGTTGTTCAGGCGTTAAATAATTCTGCTGCTCGCCGGGCACTTCCCTATCAACCACCAATAATTTAGGTTGTTTTGCCCTTGCTTCTTTTACCAATAAAGGCATATTGATATCCTGGCTTTGCGAATTGAACATCGCATTTTTATTTTCGAGGTTTTTTGCGAATTCGCTTTTGATCTCTTCCATTGTTTTTTTTCGTACCCAACCGCCGTCAAGCCAAAGGATATCAATTTTTCCATACCCGGTCATCAACTCATTGATTTGATTATGCGTATAGTCGACAAAATTTTTCCACTGTTCCGGATGACTGGCAATACTATAATTTACATTATGGTCAATCGGCGGAAAACGTTTCCACCAATAATAATCGCTATGCCAGTCAGGTTTTGAAAAATAAGCACCCACCCACATATTTTCTTTCCGGAATGCATCAAACACAAATTTTGTAACATTACTTTTTGGATTAATAGAAAATGGACAATCCTTGTCTGTTATTTTATAGTCAGTGTATTTACTATCAAACATGCAAAATCCATCATGATGTTTGGTAGTAAAGATCATGTATTTCATACCGGCATCTTTCGCGGCAGCGGCCCATTTAGCCGGATCAAATTTTGTAGGATTAAATGTCTTTTTAAGACCTTCGTATTTTTTTAAATAGGAAAAATAGTCTTCCTCGTTTCGTTTAGTTCTGGCACCTGTTGCCCAACCTACATCATCAGGACTGATACTCCAGCTTTCCACAATACTCCATTGACTGTATGCGCCCCAATGCATAAGCAGCCCAAATTTCAGGTCCTGCCATTCATCCAATCTTTTCTGAATAGCCGTATCAGGATCTGGATAATATTCACGTTGTTGACCAGATACTTTACCATTCATATTAAAAAGAATTCCCAGAAGAATAGATACGACTATGAATATTTTCTTTTTGCTTTTCATGTCTGATTTTACTTAGTTTGTGTTAGCAGTTATAATAATGCTTTATTTAAGTTCCACATCAACACTCATTTTCCATTCAACCATTGCAACGTGTTAGGATAAAAATTTTCTATATTCGATTGAAAAGTGCCTTTTGTTGTTCGCCCGTTTTTAATACATTTTATCAGTAATTTTTTTAGCTCATTTACTTTATAGGGATATACTGCCTGAATTTTTTCTAGTTCACCAGCATCATTCTTTAAGTTAAATAACAGAACCACTGGCAGCCCTTCTTCTTTCCCTGGTTTGGGATAGGTCCACCCGCCAGAACCTATTAATCAAATCCTAATTACAATATAAGTTGTAATCTCTATGTTTAACATGTATAAATAAAAGAGGGTCCTTATACAATTGTTTATAAAAACATATATGTAAAGGACCCTACTCTGTTAATCAAAAACTACCAACCGGGGTTCTGTGACAACTTTGAATTAAGTGTTATTTCATTTGTTGGAATATTATCGAGATAGTCTCTGCCTGTATTAAAATTATAGCCAGTTGCTAACAATGATTTAAATGGATCTACAAAACCAGCTGTATTTATAGCAATAGATAAGGTATATTCTGACGTTAATAATGGAAAGCCGGTAGGCCTTTTCCCTGCAAACAAGCTGTGTGCTCTCCACCTGCGCCAATCATCATAACGATATCCTTCACAAGCAAGTTCTACGGCTCTTTCTCTTCTAATTTCATACAATTCATCCGTTAAAGTATAGCCGAAGTCTGCATAGCTTGATCTGGCAGCATCAGCTTGAATGGTGAATGCTGGCATGCCAGCGCGACTACGTAATAGATTTAAGCTTTTAGTATAGTCAACAGCCTTACCCATTTCCGCTTGTGCTTCAGCATAGTTCAACAATGCTTCTGCATATCTAAAAATAACAGCACCTGTTTCACATGCGGTACTAAATCCAAGTGCTCCGCCAGCAGTTGGGTCTTTTGGATCTGCACCTTTACTCTCCTGGTATCCTGTGGCATTTTTTTGTTCCGCAGCCTTATCCAAAGCTGGTTTAACAAAAAGCGTTGAGCCGCTTGAGTTATTCCATAAAGTTTGACCTGGCACCCAGATAACTTGAC
Source organism: uncultured Bacteroidota bacterium (assembly GCA_903878475.1). Lineage (GTDB taxonomy): Bacteria > Bacteroidota > Bacteroidia > Chitinophagales > Chitinophagaceae > Ferruginibacter. Next base: position 22,890 of record CAIRHQ010000213.1, read on the forward strand.
TTAACCTAGGATCGCAATCGGTGGATATTTTTGTAAGATAAGCTGATCCCTTAACGGTAGCTGCCAGTGTATTATAATTGTATGGAGTACCTGTTTTAGAAAGATAATTCATAATCAATTCATGTGTAACACTGATAGAATTGGTATTACTTGTTACATATTGTTGGAAGTTGTGTGAAAATGTAGTTTGTGTTTTATCAAATTTGCACCAAAGTCCTATTTCAGTAACCGACCCCAAATTAGTAGAGCTGAATAATGTATTGTAATCTGTTGTAGGTTTACCCGTATTATAGATAGAAACCGTATACTTTCCTGCAGTTTGAAGTTCTGTAACTGCGTCAACAGCTGCTTGAAAATATTTTGTGGGATTAGCACCTGTTGTACCAAATACAGTACCAGCATGATATTTTTGCCATGAACCTTCAAACAAAGCAATCCTTGATTTAAATATTAATGCCACTTCTTTGCTCAAACGATTATTACCACCACTTACACTTTTCACAAATCCCAAATTAGCAATGGCAGAATCTAAATGATTTAAGATTGAGTCCATCACTTGTATCCTTGAAGTTCTAGGCTTGTATAAAGCAGAATCATTCATTTGTAAGGAATTGGTATACCATGGCACGTCGCCATAAGCTTTCACTTTTTCAAAATAGAGCCAAGCTTTAAAGAAATAGGCTTCACCAACAGCTTGAGCAATATTTGCGCGAGTGTCATTTACGTTTCTAAAGTTTTCGAAAAATATATTTACTGCACGAATATTACCCCAATCCCAGTTACCTCCAGAAATAGTAGCTGTTCTTGTTCCATTTAATTGGAGTACAGGCGTGATATAAATTTGATGATCTGAACCAAACATAGCATCCCTTCCCATCATACCTGTATAAATGGTACTTACATTTTTAAATGTTGGAAATAAAGCATAAAACTGAATGGTATAATTTTCTAAATCAGATTTTGTTTTCCAATATTGTGAATTAGCAATTTGATCTGGAGGGGGGATATCTAATTTTTTATTACATGAAATCAATCCTGTGATAACAATGATGATATATAGATATTTTTTCATAGCTGAGTAATTGATTTTTTTAAAATTTAAGATTGACACCTATTGTAAATGCTGCTTGTGAAAAATAAGATTTACCATTTCCTCTTACCCCTACATTTGCAGTTTCTGGATCAAAATGTTCTGGGGTTTTTGTAATGGTCACAAGGTTTTCGCCTGATGCAAACAGATAAATATTTTGCAAATGTACTTTTGAAGCTACAGTAGCAGGTAAAGAATATCCAACTTGCATATTTTTCAATCTTGCATATGCACCATTCACTAAATACATTGATTGTGTAAGCTGATTTTTTGCATTATTATTTGCATCAATATATGGTCTTGGGAAATAGGCAGCGTCTGTGTTCTTGCCTAAACCTGCATAAGTAGTTGCATCCACATCTCTATAATAATTTAGGTGTCCTGGAAAAATAGAACCTTGTACGTTAGTACTGAATCCCCAAAACATATTGCCACTTAAAGCAAGATCCCTTTGTCCAACACCTTGCCAGAACATAGAAAAGTCAAATCCTTTCCATTCTGCACGTAAGGTTAGTCCAAATTGATACCTGGGTGTTGTATTTCCTATTACTGCTCTATCACCTGGATTGTCAAAAGTATTTGCGCCATAGGTTACCAATTTGTCACCATTCAAATCGCGGTACATCATATCACCTGTTTTCCAGATTTGACCAGAGATTGCTTTTTGGATGGCACCTGTATTAATTCTATCTGCGTCTGCCTGAGTTTGAATCAATCCATCACTAACCAGTCCCCATATTTCACCAGAAGTCTGACCACTATAAGGGTTAGTAAGTATTTTGGTAGGATTATTATATTCTAAAACTGTGGTTTTATAGTCAAACATCATAGCAGTAATGGAATAGTTGAAATCCTTTCCAATTTTATCTTTCCAGTTAACAGATAGCTCCCAACCATTTGTTTGGGTTTGCATATTATTTGCCTGCGGAATAGATGCGCCAATAACTGCAGGAACAGCTGCTGCTGGTCCGAGTTGATCAGTAGTTAATCTTTGATAAATATCCCCTGTAAAGTTCAGTCGATTGTGTAAAAACGAAATGTCTACCCCGAGGTCTTTGGTGGTAGATTTTTCCCAAGTAACATCAGGATTAACCAGTGATGGTGCAGTTGTATAACTTGGTCTAACTCCATTTAATATCCATGGAAGATTAGCGGCAACTCCAATAAGTGGAATATCTTGATAAGGATTTGCCGTTAATTGATTTCCAAGAGTCCCCCATGAACCCCTGATTTTAAAGGCGTTAATGGAATTACTTAACTTCTCCCAGAATTTTTCATTCGAAATATTCCAGCCGGTAGAAAAAGATGGAAAAAATCCAAATCTTTTTCCATCGGCAAATTTATATGTACCATCATATCTTCCGTTCATTTCTAACAAGTACCTATTCTTGTAACTATAGTTGATTCTACCAAATGCACCATTTGTGGCTGCATTGGCATAGTTATCAGAACCAGTAACAATGCCTGTTGAAGCAGAAATAGCAGGCACAGCTGGAGTGATGGTTCCTGTTTTTTGAGTCAATACATAAGAGTAATTTGTCTTATCGCTTTGATAACCGGCCATAACAGACAAATTGTGGCTATTCCCAAGTTTGAACTTATAAGTTGAATACAAATTCACTGATTGAAACATAGTAAGGTCGTGCGATTCTGCAATATAATTAGACGTACTTCCTGACAATACAGGGGTGCCATTTACTTGATCTTCATACACTGCATTGTTTTGTGAAGTAAACAAGCTTGTTGCAAAGCGTAAATTATAATCTGCATTGATGGTCCAGCCAGCCATAGGTGTAATTTCAGCTGCAAATCTTTGCGTTACGTCATTAACACTAACATTTTCATTACCAGCATCTTTTGTCCATGGAATTTTTGATTGTATGGAATATACACCATTCGGTGATGACATATATTGGGATGGAAATGTTCTGGCTATTTGATGAAATAACAAATCGTAATTACCTTGGTTATCATAAGCAGGTGTATTACGAGATGTATTAAAATATCTGGTATTAGAAGTGATTTTTAGCCATTTTGTAAGATTAGCATCAAATTTAGCTGTGGTGTTATAGCGTTTATAATTGTCTGTTCCTTGCAGCAAAACGCCACCATCATTTTCAATACCTCCAGAAAGATAAAAAGACAACCCTTTATTGCCACCGCTTAAAGTAACATTGTTTTGAGAACGATTCCCTTTACCATAAAAAACATTGAACCAATCGTAGTTGGCATTACTTTCAAATGTGTTAGCCCATAATGTGGCATTAGCCAAAGATGGAACTGTTTCAGCTAAGGTAGGATTTGCTTGATAAGCGCGGATTCTATCAATAGTAGCAGTAGTAAATAATGGGCTAATGCCAGAATTGGCACTTGCTTCATTCAATGCTAATGCGGTAGTATATGAATCAGCCAAATGCGGCATTCTAATAGGGGTTAATGTGGTATTGTTACCAGAATAGTCAATATTTAGTTTTCCATTATTACTACCAGATTTAGTAGTAATTAATACCACTCCATAAGGTGCTTTCGCACCATAAATAGCTGCTGCTGCTGCATCTTTTAAAATAGAAATAGACTCTATATCATTGGGGTTTAAACCATTCATATTGGGTGTCTGAATATTGTCAACCAGTATCAAAGGAGTACCCTGCCCGCGAATCTGAATATTCATAGCTGCACCAGGTTCAAATCCATAAGATCCAGTATTAAAATTTACACCAGAAACTTTCCCTTGCAAGGCTTGAGAAACAGTAGCGGTAGAACGATTGACTAGTTCAGCACCTTTAATCATTTCAACAGCACCAGTAAGATTTACTTTCCTTTGGGTACCATACCCTACTACTACAACATCGTTCAATTCGTTATTAATAGCAGTTAATTCCAACTTGATGCCAGATTTGTTGACAGAAGAAATGGGTACTTCCACTTGTTCAAAGTTAACATGGGAAAAAACCAACACTTCTCCTTGCTTTCCTTCAATTACAAAGGTTCCGCTTTCACTTGTTTGTGTTGCGCGGGTAGTTCCTTTTACTTTTACGGTAACCGCAGCTATGGGTTTTTTATCAACACTGCTTGTTAAGGTTCCAGATATTTTAGTTTGGGCAAATACAAAAGTTGGTATTAAAAACACAACTAAGATGAACAAAAAACAAATTTTTCTTTTCAGATACAACATACATAAGCAGTTTAAATGGTTAACAATCTGCAATAGTTAGTTTTAATAACAGAATGCTTGTTTCTATCATTCGCCTTTAGGGTGGCGAACAAAATCAGATAAAGGATAAATTTAAAATTTTACGGAGGGAATCAGTAATACTTTGGTATTGAAGTACTATTATGTAAAGCCCAACTTTGTGATCTATTGATTTTTAATAAATAAACCTCCATTTATGGCGAAAAAAAATATACAGTCCGCAATTGGATTAAATATAGGATGTAATTAATTCCATGGATTATCTGATTATTTATTCAATCTGATATATTCTGCTCACGTACAAGCCATCGCTTATCTGTATTTATATATTCGAATCAATCATGACTTAATGGTTCCGAATCATTCTGTTTTGGGCCTGTTGATGCCTGTATAAATAGGCTTAGTCTGAATGACTAATTGATCATTTTTAACCCAGTCCTCCCCTCTTTCTTTCAAATAAGCTACCATTTTCTTTCTGTATTCTGCCAGTATTTTTTTGGGGGGATGAGCTGAAGTATTTAACTCATTCAATTCTTTAGGGTCCATTTTAAGGTCAAACAATTGTTCTGCACCTGTTAACGTAAAGTAGATGTATTTATATCTTTTATCTGTAAGTGCCACCCATGCATTATCTGGCTCATAGATCTGTGCATGTTCCATTTCCATTTGTGTGCGCCATTTGTTTCCTTTCAAAATTTCGAGCATACTTCTGCCATCCATCACTTCAGGAATCTTTATTCCGGATGCATCCAGAAATGTTGGAAATACATCTCTTAACTCAACAAGTTCTGTACTTATCTGTCCGCGCTTTGCTTTCAATAATAATGAAGCAGGCCAGCGAACTATCATTGGTATACGCGTAGAGCCTTCATAAGGGCGACATTTGCGCCACAGATAATGATCGCCCATCATATCACCGTGATCAGAAGTATATAATATCAAAGTATTTTCCAGTTCCCCACTTTCTTTGAGCGCTTCAATCACCCGTCCCAATTGATCATCCACATAAGAGATCGCTTCATAATAAGACCTGCGTGATTCCTTGATTTCTCTTTCAGGGAAAACTCCATTTGAAGCATTGGGATTTGTTTCCATTGAGCTTTTATTCTTTCCGAATTTTTTCTCGGCCCATTCACCAATACCCGGCATTTGTATTTTAGTTGTATCAATGATATTTAAAAATCGTTTAGGAGGATCTAAAGGCGAATGTGGTCTTTGAAAAGAAACTTTCAATAACCATGGCTCATCTTTTGGGTGATTGTTAAGAAAATGAACCGCCCTATCAGCCGTCCAGTACGTTGGATGAAGGTATTCTTCAAACGGAAAAACCCGTCCACCCCTGAGATCGTTATAACTTAATCCAATCTGATTGATATCTTTTCCTGGTGCGTTTTTTTGAAAGAATAAAGTATAATCACATACATCATGTCCATTATTGGTGGTGTACCATCCTTCTTCTAGTTCCACTTCTTGATATCCATGTTTATTTCGCATGGGAAAGAAATGATTTTTCCCAACTGCATGGGTTATATATCCATTCGCTGTAAAAAGTGCAGGACCCTCTATTGGATAATTGGGAATATTGGTATAACCAATTTGACCGCTTTTCCAAGGACTCATTCCTGTAAGAATACTTGTTCTTGCAGGTGTACATGATGGCACAGAGCTATAGGCTCGCGTAAACAAAATACCATCTTTGGCAAGCTTGTTTAAATTTGGGGTAGACACATATTCAGCTCCTGCAGCCCCTATACAATCACCTCGATGCTGATCGGCCATCAGAAATAAAATATTGATCTTTTTTTTGTTTTGATAATTTGGGCTATGCATAACACGCATTGAACTTACCCGCTTAATTGAATTATCAATTATAAAAGAAAAAAGTCCTAACAGAATAAATATTCCTGTTACAACAAATATCAACTTCCAATAACGGTTGTTTTGCATATTCTACTTTAAAATACTACTACAATAAAATTACAGGAATCAAACATGATTTTATTGAACTTGTTTACCCCACCGATAGCCTTTGCTTCCATAAAACAAAATCATCCCATATAAAGGAAATAAAATAACATATCCGATTTGTGGATTTTGTGCATCACTGATCATCCCATATAATAAAGGAGTGATAGCCCCCCCAGCAACCCCCATGATCAATAATGCCGATCCCTGTTTGGTAAATTTACCTAACCCATCAATGGCAAGTGGCCAGATAGAAGGCCATAATAAAGCATTAGCTATACCCAAAAGACTAACAAACCAAACTGAGTATTGACCTGGCACGACAATGATAAGTATCGTAAAAAAAAAACCAATAACAGCACAAAGTTGTAACACTTTTCTTTGAATAATGAGTTTAGGAATAGCGATAATTCCACAGAGATATCCGATGATCATTATGATCAAAGTATACGTAGCAAAGTATTTGGCATCTTTAAAACTATAACCTTTAAACTGAGCATAATTGATGATTGAATCCACCGACAAAACTTCTACCCCAACAATACAAAACATAGTAATGGCTCCCAGCCAGGCATAGGGAAATGAGAAAATATTTTTTCTTTGATATGAAATATCTTCTTTTGAATCTGGTATTTTAGTTTCATCAATATCAGGGAGATGTGTATATTTTATCAGCACACACAATAATAGAAATACAACCATCATGAAAACATAGGGAATGATCAATCGGGTGCCTAACTGATCCAGAATAGTAATTTTAAGTTCAAATGCTGCCGTTTTTAAATGCATCTGAAGTTGATCTATTTCATCAGGGCCTTTGGTGATAGATTGTATTAAAATTACCGGCGCAATCGCACCTGCTACTTTATTACATATACCCATGATACTGATTCGTTTTGCCGCACTTTCCATTGGCCCCAAAATAGTTACATAGGGATTGGATGCTGACTGCAGAATGGTTAACCCGGTTGCCTGAATAAACAGACCTATAAGAAATAAAGGATACATTCTTGTAAATGCAGCCGGAATAAAGAACAAAGCTCCTACTGCCATGATAAATAACCCGATAATCATTCCATTTTTAAAGCCTGTTTTCTGAAGAATCCATGAAGAAGGTAGGGCCATTATAAAATATGAAATATAAAAAGCGAATGCCACCATCATCGACTGTAATGCCGTTAATTCACAAACCATTTTAAAATAAGGGATCAATATGGCATTGATCCAGCTAACAAAGCCGAAAACAAAGAACATAATACCCATAATAAATATAGGTGGCAAACGGAATGGACTGTGATACCTTTTTGTTAGTTCAATCATTTTGACTATTTAAAATCTGAAAATGCTATCGTTATTACAACAGTAGGTTTATTTATGTAAAATATCATTACCATTTGTTAACCGGCAAGTACTTCGCCATAAGCTTCACCCAATATATCCCAAACCTTATCAGGCTCAGGTGCAGAAAGAAAAGTTCCTTTCCCGGCTCGATACGTCCAGGAGAAGATAGAATCAACCCCTTCTGTAGCATAAATTTTTACAATCTCTTTAATGGTATTTAAATCATCGGGCGATCTAAAAAAAGATTGAATCCAACGTTGAGAAGGTTTATTGTTAAGGCGGGCCAATTCAACTGTTTTTCTCGCTAAATTTCTATGTGCCACCAATGGCTCATTACCTTCAACGAGAATTGAAGTTGAAAAAACATCATAATGAGGATTAAAGGCAATTTGCTCCCAGTCATCAAATCCTCTTGCATAGGATGCATAAAAATGATTATCCGCCGGCAGTGAACATTGGGTAACTGTTAATTTAGGATTTATAGATTTAACTATACGGCTTCCTTCCATCAGTATCTCATTTGCCTGATCAAATCGAAATTTTAAAACTGTTTGGGTAAGTGTTTTAGGCATTTCATACCCATACTTATTCATAAAGATCTTTTGTGTGATAGGGCTACGACAGGTAAAATCAGTAGTACTTTGATAGCTGACTGGATAAATAGGCATGGCATAATGCGGTTCATCCCAAAAGAAACCGTCCGCATCGCAAGTACGCGCAAGGTTCTCTAATATGCCCCAGAAATACTCTTTGAATGCAGTTGAACTTGGTGATGCAGCAGCAATGGGTTCGCCGGTAATTGCAGCCCATTGCTTATCATAGATGCTGCATTCCTGAAGAAAGATCGAGGGGGGCTCTCCTCCAAAAAACTTCCCAATACCCCATGTATTCAGGTAAACTTTCAGACCTAGTTTTTTGGCTTCATCTACAATCTTTGGAATATTCGGCTTCCAGAAAAAAAGATCAAACTCAGTTAAGGCAAGCAAAACCGCAGTACAGTTATGTCTTTTCATTTCTTCAAAATCCTTTCTTGCATGTTCTACATACGACATCCCATAATAACTCACACCCGTTTCTTTTACTGCCATAATATTTTTTTTACTATATAATATCTATAAAGATTTAACCCTTGAATTGTATTTGGCACGCAGTACTTTATTTCTTTCATCACCTCCAGGTATATTAGCGCTAGACCAAATAGGAGGAACAATATTCCTTTTCACGCAGGCTTTTACGCATTCAATCTCAAGTCTGTGTGCAATATAAAAATCAATGGTACTTGAGATTCCTGTGATAGGTTGTTCTAATCCTGGCACCGTAATCACTGTGTCTCCAAAAGGAACATTATTTTCAAGATAGATATCCGATACATCAGAAAGATGTTTACCACTTCGGTGACGGATGGGAAAATCTTTAGGAATATTTTTATTCCAGTCCTGAGAGGATATACCAATCACAAAAGCACCTCTCCTCTTTGCTTCCAGAGCACAATCAATGGTAGGTGGATTAAAACCGTAACTATGAAAAATCAATATCACATCGTCTTTATCCACTCCATAATAATCAACCGTTCCGTTACCTACATCATGTAGTCTTTCATGATTCAAATACATGTAGGCAGGGGTTACCGGATGAATGGCAAAATCAATCATGGGACAAAGATTTGCAAGTCCACCGGCGCGCCAGAATAATTCCTGCATAACCAATGCTGTATGACCACCACCTCCATAGATATAGATCAGTTTATCGTTCTCAATTGCATCAGCCATTTTAGAAGCTGCTTTTAAGAGTCCTTCCTGTTCTTCATTTTCAAACTTCATTGCCATTCCATGAAGGATATTAAGCAATCGTAAATCTGGTTCCTGTTTATTTTCCATTGTAAATTGTTTACCTTTTAAATAATTCTATATAAATATAAATTGTTAAATATCCATCAGGTAACACTTTAGTATTGAAGTACTTTTCTGTACATTTGAAATAGTTCATAAAGTCAATGCTAACAGCCCTAATCAACTAATATGGATTCCATTGATATCATTTCAACAAACGAAAGAACCATCATCGACTTTAGTAAATGGGGAATTAATGGTTTGGTAGTGATTGGCCATTATAAATATTTTCAGGTACGCCCCAAGTTGCCCAGACATCATCATCCCAATTTGATAGAAGTGGTGTATTGCGCAAAGGGAGAACAGATGTATGAAGTAAATGAACAGACTTACCTGTTAAAAGGAGGAGATATATTTATAACACTGCCTGATGAATTTCATAGCACAGCTGGGTATCCTGAAGATAAAGGCGAATTATACTGGATAATGATTGATCTATCAAATGAGAAACTCCTGAATTACGAAAAACAGGAAGCAAAAGCTATCAAACATTCGGTATTACATATTCCCAACAGGCATTTTTCAGGTTCAAATTCAATCAAACAAATTCTTGAAAAAATATTAGCCTTTCATAAGTATGAATCATTAAACCTTATTCAAAAAATAACTGTAAAACACTTAATAGAAGGTTTTCTACTGGAATTGACTGAACTAGGATATAAGGAAACTGCAACTATTAATGATGAAACAATTATTGCTATCAAATTATTTATTGACAAGAATATAAAAAACGATTTTAGTATTTCCCAGTTGGCTTCACACGTCCATTTATCTGAATCACGTTTCAAAGCATGGTTTAAAGAACAGACAGGAATCCCCCCTCTTGAATATGTTCAGCGAAAAAAAATTCAACTCGCTAAAGAATTAATTCTACGGGGACAGGATTCTATTTACGATGTTTCGTTTGAACTTGGGTTTTCATCGTCTCAGTATTTCACTAAAGTTTTCAAAAAATTCACCGGATTGAATCCTGGTGAGATAAAAAAATAATCCATACTTATCGATTTAGAAGATGAATACTGCTAGAAGGGAAACTCCTTTTCGTTATTTTATCGACAATTTGCGTAATAAGATGAGAAAACACGTAAGACGAAGCACTTGCACGAGAAAATTCGTAAATGCACGTTTACAAATGCTCCGGTACTAAATCTCCTAGATTAATCTAATGAAAATGTATTTATTAACTGCTGAATTATTGGCTTCAAACTAATACTCCCCATCCCCTGTTGCTTGAGAATTTGGCGAGTATTGGGAGACTCCTTTTTTAACAATTCAATAAATGCCAATAAATCTAATCCTTCTACCATTGTATGTTTTTTATTAATTCATTTTATTCACTTACTGGGACTTTTCTAAAACCAGCATCATTTTGTTCAATTACTGATTGTATTTTCAAAATGTGGTTATTAGTGGAAAATCTACGGTCTTAGTACCCCATATTCCATTTATGCTTGACCCCAATTTTAAAATTACAGTTTAGTCTTTATATCATTAGCGTAACTATTTGAATTTGAATAGTTCTTGGGGATCATTTAGAAATGGCGAAGATGGGTCATTGAAATTTGGCGATACTAGGTCATGGTATACTGGAGATAGGGGATCACCGTGCATGGGTTTTCCACAAATACAAGTCAAATAATGCGTTTTTTGACTTGTATTTTGAAAATAGGTGTCAAAAATTATACTATTTGAATCATAAGCAATTATTGTAATTTTTTAAGCTTGAGATCTAGAATCGCCCTAACA
>CAIRHQ010000214.1 GCA_903878475.1 uncultured Bacteroidota bacterium
AGGCGTGCATTGTCCCAGAAGGAGTTACCTGTCTTCCAGTTACCATCTCTTACGTTGGCCATGGAGATACCCTGAATATCATTTTGTTTTCCTGCAAAATTCCACATGAAATACCGAAGGTACATCCAGCCTGTTTGGTAGCTGAGGGCGAATTTAATATTCTCTGCCATGGTAGGCGGACGTTCCCAGGCGCCTTGATTGTCTTTTCCGATTCCCATCCATCCGGCATAATAATCTGCATGCCCCTGGTCATTGCTTTGATCCCACATGCGGGGTAAGAAATGCATATCTTCTGGCGCAAATACATATTCTACCTGTCTGCCATTCTTTTCATATTTGTTATTGCTTTTTACATAGGTTTCAGTGATCTTGGTATCTACCGGCTGAGCGGTAAAATCCTGTCCGTACAAAATAGGCCAGTCGCCATACTGTTCACGCGCCAGATAACCTACAAGATTTACTGGATTGTCTACATTGAACATATCGACAGCAGGGTCGGCATTGGAGCGAACCAGGGTAGTGAAATAGGTAGAGTAACCCAGAAGCATAAACGAAAATGACCAGAGTCCGAGTTTCAGGAAGTTCCAGTTCTTATTTGATGCGATGCGTAATCCGAAAAAGATCAGCAGGCCAACTAGAACAAAGAAGAAAGCAAAGCCTGAGAAAAAAGGCAGGCCCAGACTGTTCACGAAATAAATATCAAAATTTCCAGCTCCCTTGATGGTCCAAACGATCACTGCTTTTTGTACAATACCGGTGATGGCACATCCGATGATGAAAGCAAAGAAGGTTCCCCAGGCAGTGGGTTTGTAACGTTTAAAATAATACATCATTACGATGGCCGGGATGGTAAGCAGGTTCAGTAAGTGAACACCAATGGATAATCCCATCAGATAAAAGATCAGAATGATCCACCGGTCGGCCCGGGTAAAATGACCTTTAATTCCTTGGGCTTCTTCTGCATCAACATTTTGCTCCCATTTTACCATTCCCCAGAAAACGATGGCGGTAAAGAAGGATGATAATGCGTATACCTCACCTTCAACAGCACTGTACCAAAAAGAATCAGAGAAGCAATAAGCCAGTGCGCCGACAATACCTGCCGCCATAATGCCAATGATCTTATCGTTGTTCAGTTCGGTACCGTCTTTTTGTACAATTTTTTTGGCAAAATGAGTGATGCTCCAGAACAGGAATAAGATAGTGAATCCGCTGGCCAGTGCGCTCATTAAGTTGATACCGGTGGCAGCATGGTGAGCATCAAAAGGAGCCATGAATAAACGGCCGATCAATACGAACAGCGGGGCTCCGGGTGGGTGAGGTATCTGCAGTTTATAGGCACTGGAGGCAAACTCGCCACAATCCCAGAAGCTTCCGGTGGCTTCCATGGTCATAATGTAAACGGTACATGCAATGATCAGGATGGCCCAGCCGGTGATGTTGTTGATGCGTTTATAGCTCATAATATTATATAGTTATGGGTTGGCAAATATATATCAGTTTGGGGTTTGTCGTTTACCGTCTACCGTTTTTTATACTTTTTTTTTGATTCGGGATTTTCAAAATTTGAATTGTTTTTGTGCTTTATGTAGCATTGCCCGGTAATGTTTTGGCAGAAAATCATTTTTGGGTGCTGCCCTGCTTTATCTTTGGCCACATGAAAAAAGCCTTTATTCAGCTTCATATTGCCGTTTTTCTGGCTGGGTTCACTGCAATTTTAGGCAAATGGATCACACTAAATGAGGGATTGCTGGTTTGGTATCGGTTGTTGATCACCGTGTTGACCTTGGGAATAATGATGGGATTCAAGGGTCAGCTGAAATTGATCCCACTTAAGGAGATCATGAAGATATTTGGCGTAGGGGCCATCGTGGCCATTCATTGGGTATGTTTTTATGGCAGCATCAAATATTCAAATGTATCTGTGGCCCTGGTTTGTTTTAGTGCCACCGGTTTTTTTACTTCTTTTTTTGAACCCCTGATCCTGAATCGGCGTTTATCCCTTGCCGAAGTGTTACTCGGACTGCTGGCTATTACGGGTATCTATATCATATTTGATTTTCATCCGCAGTATAAAATAGGAATCATTTTCGGCATCCTCTCTGCGATGGGCAGTTCCATATTCCCCATCTTCAATAAAGGTTTGCTGAAAACCCATAGCCCAAAGATCCTCACCTTATATGAATTAGGAGGGGGGCTGCTGGTGCTGACCGTGCTTACCCCTTTTTATATCATGAAGTTTCCGGCGACTTATTTTTTACCTACGGGCATCGACTGGATCTGTTTATTGGTAATGGCCTGGTTATGCACCGTA
>CAIRHQ010000215.1 GCA_903878475.1 uncultured Bacteroidota bacterium
GAATTTAATATAATCATCCGCGGTACTCCAAGCCCCACCCGCAGGTAAGGCAGGTTTCGCATGTCCGAAATCTGTATGAAGCATTCCGCATGGCCGCGCAATCCTTTCCGCAAAAAGCGTTTCAAAATCTTTTCCGCTGATCTTTTCAATAACGGCAGCGGCTATCTGCAATCCGGCATTGCTATAATGAAATACCTTGCCCGGCCTTCCTTCCATGGGTAACTTTGCCAGCTGCTCCATGGCTTCATCCATACTTGAAATGTTTTTCATGGCTTCAAGACTTTCCTTTAATGTACCAGTTTGAATGCCGGTTAAATGACTCAGGCATTGCCAGATGCTGATGCCTCCTTTACCATTGGTCGTCATTACCGGAAGAAATTTACCAACCGTATCGTCGAGACTTAATTTTCCTTCATCTACAAAACTCATCACGAGGGCAGCACTCAGCCACTTGCTGCTGCTGGCAATTCTTTCTTTGGTATTTTCTGTAAAATCCTGAAGGGCATCATCGGCAGATTTGCCTTGCTTTCTGGCCATCCATTTTCCCATCATCTGTTGCCTTCTGTTCATGTCATTTTCTGCATGGGAATACACTATTTTCCCATCCTTATAGATCACTAATACAGCGCGGCCACCCAGGAACCCCAACTCCTGTTTCATCCATTGCTCAGCTTGTTTAAAATCATATTGGGCATAGGCCGACTGCAACAATAGCAGTAAAGCCGCAAACAGGCTGAATTTGCGGCAGTTAGAGCAGGTTTTATATGTCATATTTGCACAATTTTACTCTTGGATAGCGTTTTGCTCCCATAGTTTAAAATTACCTCAAATGAGCATACAAAATTTAACCGTGAAGTCGCAGGAAATACTGCAACAGGCACAACAGTTTGCTTTCAATGCCGGTAATAGCAGCATTGAAACTGAACATATATTACAGGCATTGCTGGCCGACAAAGATTCACCCGTAGAATTTTTATTGAAAAAGAATAATGTTAACCTCAATTATGTTGAGGAAAAACTTGTCCAATCTGTACAAAAACTTCCAAAGATATCAGGCGGAGAGCCTGCACAATCATTGAGCCGTGAAGCCAATAATATGATCTTGAGGGCTGGCGCTTCCATGAAAACTTTTAAAGATGAATTTGTAAGTGTGGAGCATTTGTTATTGGCCCTGTTGCAGGGAAATGATAATGCAGCTAAACTATTGAAAGATGCCGGACTTACGGAAAAGGGATTGATAACTTCGATTAAGGATCTCCGTAAGGGATCTACCATTTCTTCTCAAACATCAGAGACCCAGTTCAATGCCCTGAATAAATATGCCAAAAATTTAAATGAAATGGCCAGGGCCGGAAAACTGGATCCTGTGATCGGGCGTGATGAAGAGATCCGCAGAACCCTGCATATCTTATCCAGAAGAAGTAAGAATAATCCGATCCTGGTAGGGGAGCCCGGCGTAGGTAAAACTGCGATCGCTGAAGGATTGGCCATGCGTATCGTGAATGGTGATGTTCCAGATAACCTTCGGTCGAAAATAATTTTTGCATTGGATATGGGACAGCTCATCGCCGGAGCAAAATACAAAGGTGAATTTGAAGAGCGTTTGAAATCTGTAGTGAAAGAAGTGAGTACCAGTGATGGGGAGATCATCCTTTTCATTGATGAAATTCATACCCTGGTAGGAGCTGGTGGTGGAGATGGTGCCATGGATGCGGCCAATATCCTGAAACCTGCGCTGGCACGGGGCGAACTAAGGGCCATTGGCGCTACCACCCTAAACGAGTATCAGAAATTTTTTGAAAAGGATAAGGCATTGGAACGCCGGTTTCAGAAAGTAATGATCGATGAGCCCAGTGTGGAAGATGCTGTGTCGATCCTTCGTGGTTTGAAAGACCGTTATGAAACCTATCACCATGTGCGCATCAAGGACGAAGCCATCATCGCTGCGGTTGAATTGTCTCATCGATACATCACCGATCGGTTCTTACCCGATAAGGCCATTGACCTGATCGATGAAAGTGCGGCCAAATTACGATTGGAGATGAATAGCATGCCTGAAGAGTTGGATAAACTGGAACGCCAGATCAGGCAACTGGAAATTGAAAGGGAGGCCATCAAACGCGAAAAAGATGAAGCCAAGCTGAAAGAACTGAATACAGAAATATCAAACCTGTCTGTTCAGCGCGACACCTTCAAAGCTAAATGGCAGCAGGAAAAAGAAGTGGTGGAAAAGATCCAGAATGCCAAAGCAGAAATTGAGAACCTGAAATTAATGGCGGATAAGGCTGAACGGGAGGGTGATTATGGAAGAGTAGCTGAAATTCGTTATGGTAAAGTGCAGGAGCAGGAAAAAATAATAGAAATATTTACTGCTCAGCTGGACGAGATCTCTGAGAAAAGGCTGTTGAAAGAAGAAGTGGATGCCGAAGATATTGCTGAAAATGTAGCGAAAGCAACTGGCATACCGGTGATGAAAATGTTGCAGACCGAGCGTGAAAAATTGCTCAGGCTGGAGGATGAACTGCACAAAAGAGTGGTTGGTCAGGAAGAAGCCATTACCGCCGTTTCCGATGCGATCCGCAGAAGTCGGGCCGGATTGCAAGATCCCAAAAAGCCGATCGGTTCCTTTATTTTTCTGGGAACCACCGGTGTGGGTAAAACAGAATTGGCCAAGGCATTGGCCGAATACCTGTTCGATGATGATGGAATGATGACTAGGATCGACATGAGTGAGTACCAGGAAAAGCACAGTGTAAGCAGGCTGTTAGGGGCTCCTCCGGGCTATGTGGGCTACGATGAAGGCGGGCAATTAACCGAGGCCGTTAGGCGCAAGCCATATAGCGTTATTTTATTAGATGAGATTGAAAAGGCACATCCTGACGTTTTTAACGTATTATTGCAGGTATTGGATGATGGAAGGCTGACCGATAACAAGGGTCGCATGGTGAATTTTAAGAATACGATCATCATCATGACCAGCAATATGGGAAGCCATATTATTCAGGAAAATTTTGAGAAGGTCACTGAGAAGAATAAAGAGGAGGTGGTGGAGAGAACAAAAGTGGAGGTGATGTTGTTATTACGTCAGACGATCCGTCCCGAATTTTTGAATCGTATCGATGAGGTCATCATGTTTCAGCCATTGATGAAGAAAGAGATCAAGGGCATTATCCTGATACAACTCGAGCAGATCAAAAAACTGGTTGCCCAATCTGGGATCAACCTTCAGTTCAGTGATTATGTACTTGATTACCTGGCCGAGAACGGATATGATCCTCAATTTGGAGCCCGTCCTTTAAAGCGACTGATACAGAAAGAGATCGTGAACGGGTTAAGCCGCAAGATTCTGGGTGGAGATATTGATAAGCAAAACCCCGTATTAGTGGATGTGTTCGATGGTACCATGGTATTCAGAAATGATGGAGTAGAAACTGGCAAGCAAAACACTGCAAAGCAATAAGCAGATTAAAAAGATAAATACAATAGCATTATGGCAATGAAAGTTAAAGAAGTAGTAGAGATCATTCCCCCCAAGGATATTTTTGTAGGGAATAAGGATGCTGCTGTAACCCTGGTAGAATTTGGGGAATATGAAAGCGAGGATTGTGCCAAGGCCAATGAAGTGGTGAAGAAATTACTGGAAGAATTTGACGGAAAGATCAGGTTCCAGTTCCGTCACTTCCCGCTTACCAAGATACATCAACGTTCCATGAAGGCAGGTGAGGCTTCTGTAGCCGCTTCGCAGGTTGGAAAATTTTGGGAAATGCATAATATCTTGTTTGAGAACCGTCGCCAGCTGGGCACTACCAGTCTGAAATTGTATTCTCGCGAAGCAGGCATCAGCAATAAGCATTTTCTGGATGAACTCATCAACTCTACTTATGGCTGGCAGGTTCGCAATGATCTAAATGAAGGTATTGAGCGTGGGGTTCGGGATGTGCCAGCGTTTTTTGTGAATGGGGAAATGGTTGCGGGTAAACCTACTTTCGAAAACCTGAGCAAAGACATTGAGTCCGCATTGAAAAAAGCCAAGAAAAAAGCCCCTGTTAAACAGCGGGCATAAACATAGCATTTTCGGTTTGTATGGCATTGACATACAAACCGAAAATTTATTCTGCTACTATAGCATAGGTCATCAGCGCCTTTCCATTTACGGTTATCGTTAACGGATACTCTCCCTCTTCAAATTTATTACTGAAACTTAGCAAACCATTGCTATAGCTGAACGTGATTTCCTTTGTTTTTTGTTTTTTTATCTCTCCGGTTGTAAGGGTTAGTTTACTGATCACTGCCTTGGCATCAAGGGTGAAACTGAAGGCCGTAGGCCTATCTGCTTGTACTTTTAGCTTGCCCTTATCGGGATTGAATTTTTTTAATCCCAAGTCATAGGCAGCTTCTTTTACAAGGGGCAGCGCATAAAATATTCCTTTGCTTTTAGGCGCGGGGCCAAGTTTCCAAGCTTCATTATCGGGATAGTGTTGCCAGTTAAAAATGCCTTTGTCTGCAAAAAAATAGGCATCGTTAAAACTTCTTGTAAACAGTTTCATTTCGGCATCCGTGGTTCCGCTTCCCCAGGTGGGGTCTACATAGAACCATTCGTCTGGACTAATTCCCAATTGCACAACCGCCCAGGTATGGTTGATATCGGGCTTGCTTTCATCAATCGATTCGGTATTTAGTTTTACAAATCCATCCGGGATCAGGCAACGGATATTGGCGCTGCTGCACATATCCTGAAACAAAGCGGCATATCCGCCAGCCGTGGCTTTGCGGTAAAACAACACATCATTGGTGCTGTTCTTGGTATCATTTCCTGTTCGGGCTAATTTACAATCAAAGCTGATATTGTAGGCGATCCAATCAAAGATGGCTCTGGCTTTTTCTGTTTTATCGGAATAGGGCTTTGTAACCATACCCGTAATGGTACCCATATTCATACTATCCAGTGAACCCAGTTTCTTTACATAGGCATCTATATTGCTAAAATCCTTTCCGGAGGTTTGTGCATTAGAAAATTGGGTCAAGCCAAATAGGCTAATAAAAATGAGTGCGTAAACAATTGGTTTCATTGACTAAAATTAATGATCCGAAAGTTAATAAATATAAAAAGCTATTTGAAATCAAATAGGGTGGCGGTAAATACTCCACGTTCTCTTTTTTTGAATACTACTTTCCAGTTCCCGGCATATCGGATCAGATTGGGAACCAGCCATGCTCCAAATTTACTTAGCTGCACTTCCATTTGCACAGAAAAGTCGTACACGCCTGCATCATAGCTCAATGAATAATTACGGGCCAGTACTTCATAGGTTTGATCATTGAACCAGGTGGTCATGGCATCGATCACCACCTCATTTTTATATTCCGGTTTCACTTGTTGTGTAAACACATAGCAATTGATATTGTTGTGTACCTCCATATCGATATGCATATCGTATTTGCCCGAGAGCGCATCATCAAAAATGGCGGTTTTGCCACTGATGAACGGGATGCCGTTTATCTTCTTTCCCGGATTAAAAAAAAGCATCTTCAATTGTTCCTTATGTTTCTCCATACCGGTCTTGCCCGAGGTGGAGAAACTTCGGCCGGTTACAATATTGTCTTCCCCGCAAACAGAATCCTTGGTAAAGAAAAGAGAAGCATAGAGCGAAGCAGTATAGTAGTTGAACTGATGGACTTCATCATAAATATCGCCGGTAGTTTGTTCCTCATCGGTGATCATTGTTCTGCAACCATGGTTCCTGACCTGTCTGGTTTTGCTATGCAACCCTGCAATGATATCACCATCGCTATTGTTGATCCGGATATCATTAATGGCTGAAAAGCCCAGTATATGAAGGTTTCGGAAGGCTTTATAAAATGAGCTGTCGTTCTTTATACGCTCAATGAATACCGGTACATTCAGTTTGTTGTTAACGACCACTTCACTGAGGGTGATGGTCTTTTTCCCCATGGCCAGTGCACTGTCATTTTTTTGTGCGGCTGCATAGTAACTGAGTATAGTACAAAAAAAAGCAGGTATGATTTTAATGATCATACCTGCAATTTAATTATAAGTTTTATTTTATTGGCCTATTCCTTTCCTTTTGAAGTTGTTTGATTAGGCGTAACTGCTGGCTTTAATCCTGCAGCTTTTGCTTGCTCTAAAACAGCTGTTGGCATTTGCAAGGTACTGGCAGGCGTATTTGATAATAGAGTAGTACCGCCTGTGCTAGCAGAGGTTAAGTTAGTAGCAGGAATATACCAAGAGGGTTTGGTAGTTGCTGAACTTTGTGATGGAACTGAATTGGTTTTCTTTGCGATTTCAATATTTTTTTGCGCATTGTATTCCTGTTCAGTCATCGGAAATTTCTTTCCTTCTACAATGATAGTAGTGGCTTTGGCATTCGTATTGCCAACCGAAGATTGGGCAATAGACGTTTTGCTAAAGGCAACACATATCAGTAAGGTGAAAATCATTATTATATTTTTCATTTTGCTTTATTTATTTGTTATAAATATTAATTATTAGTGAATTAAGAATACGCTAAAATTGTTATCTCCGGTGCTGAAGCCTGCTACTGTAGCACTACTTCCAGATGTTTGCATAGCTTGAATACTTATTTTGTCACCAGCGGTCAAATGTAACACTCCTTTTGCTTCACCTTGTATAAACCAACTAGTATTGGAAGTTGCATTTGCGCCTAATTCAGTAATTGATCCATTAACTAAAATAAAAGTATTCTGTTGGCCTGTATTGCTGGCAAAAGTATTCCAAACATATTTTGCAGAAACAGCATATAAACCTGTAACTGGTACAGTATACTCTCCAGTGGCAAAATTATAATTACTTCCACCTTCTTCAAAAGCAACGGAATTCCATAAAAGTGTTACAGGGGTTCCATTTGCTACCGTTGTTCCCGATAAACCGCCAGCTCTAATACTAACTTTAGTAGTTGTAGCTGCTGTTTGCCATGTGGCATTTCCCACTGCATCACTGGTTAGTACTTTATTTGAGCCTTCCCCAATACCAGTAAATTGCAATTTACCCGCAGTTCCTAATGCGTAACCAGTACCATATGCTTGAGCAATTACCGCTGTACCAGTATTAATGGATGCACCTAACACACCAGTACCGTTAAAGCTCAAACCTGCAACACCAATTTGTGTTTCACTGGCTCCTTGTACACCAATACCTGTACTTGATACACCTGATGCTCCTGAAGGAACACCAGTAAATAAATAAGTATTGGCACTAATGGTTCCTCTAATGGCAGTAAGTGTTCCATTACCAAATCCAGTAGAACTTGTATTTGCATTATTCAATACCTCTGTGATCTGAATATTAGCTGCATTAGTA
>CAIRHQ010000216.1 GCA_903878475.1 uncultured Bacteroidota bacterium
ACCGTCAACACCGTCACTTCCAGATCCTTATTTTCATTGAGAAAGCTGGCCATATCATCGTTCATGGTGAATCCATTTTCGAGGCTGTACATTCCCACTTTAAGATTATTGCGGGTGTCGATGATATTGAATTTGATAGAAGCCTTGCCCGGATTGGCTTTTACATTTGAACTTAGGAATTGTACAAATGAATCATTGATATACTGAGGTTGTATCTCTATTACCAGTTGCTTGGTGAGCGTGGATTTTACCGTATCCAGCAAATGGATCCTCCCTAATTTAAATTCATACTGATCGCTGTTATACCTGGTTTTAAAACCGCCTTCCACCATCAGGATCATACCTTTTTCCAGATAATTGGTATACCGAACATAATCCTCACTCCATAACATGAATTCTGCTTTTCCGCTGAAATCTTCCAGCGTAAGTATCCCGAAATTCTTTCCAGTCTTCGTTAACCTGTGCTGTGCATCGGTTACCAGTCCGGCTACCCGAAACTGCCTGGCAGGATTCGGCAGGGAATTCACTGCATTCTTAAATTCTACATAATCAGCCAGGGGAGTAATATTATAATGGGTCAGCTCAAACCGGTAATTATCCAGGGGATGGCCACTCAGGTACATGCCGGTAACATCTTTCTCATAATCAAGCTGCTCAACCAGGGCCCAGGGCTCACAGGGTGGCAGTTTTGGGGTCATGATATCGGGCATCTGCAGATCTCCAAACAGGGTATTGCTGGCATTAGAACTCTGTGCCTGGAAAATGCTGCCAAATTTCAATAGTTTATCAAGGCCCTGACTATCTCCCGGCGCCTGGTAAAAATATTGGGCACGACTGATCTCGGGATAACAATCGAAAGCGCCTGAATAGGCCAGACTTTCCATGGATTTCTTATTGAGTGCCCGTTGATTAATGCGTTTTACTAGATCAAAAATTGAAGTAAAATTTCCATGTTTTGTGCGGTCGATAATGATCGCTTCAATGGCATTTTCACCCACACCTTTCAGTCCACTGAAGCCAAACCTGATCTCTCCATTACTATTTACCGCAAATCCTTTCTGCGATTCATTGATATCGGGACCCAGCACTTTTATGCCCATGCGTTTACATTCTTCCATGAAGAAGGTGATCTTATCAATACTTCCGGCATGGTTGAGTACAGCCGCCATATACTCGCAGGGGTAGTGGGCTTTTAAATAGGCTGTTTGATAAGCCACAAATGCATAACAGGTAGAATGCGATTTATTGAAGGCATATTGGGCAAATGCTTCCCAATCGGTCCATATTTTTTCCAGGGGTTCTTTTGCATGACCTTTTTTAGTAGCGCCCTCTACAAACTGCAGTTTCATCTTATCCAGCACGGATTTCTGTTTCTTACCCATTGCTTTTCTCAGAATATCCGCATCTCCTTTACTGAAGCCGGCCAGTTTCTGAGAAAGTAACATTACCTGTTCTTGGTAAACGGTAATGCCATAGGTTTCTTTCAGGATCCCTTCCATATCATCCAGGTCGAACAGGACTTGCTTTTTTCCATGTTTCCGATCAATATATTCGGGTATATAGGCCATCGGACCTGGACGATACAGGGCATTCATGGCGATAAGGTCATCGAATTTATCGGGCTTTAGTTCGCGGAGGTATTTCTGCATACCCGGACTTTCAAACTGAAACGTACCATTGGTATCTCCATGCTGGTATAGTTTGTAGGTCTGCTCATCATCCAGTGGTATTTCATCAATGGCAATGGTTACACCATGGTTTTGTTTGATAAGGCTCAGGGCCGTTTTTAAAATACTCAGGGTCTTTAAACCCAGAAAGTCCATTTTAATAACGCCTGCTTCTTCAATGGTACCACCCTCGATCTGTGTTAACCATAGCTCAGAATCCTTGGAAGTGGCTACCGGCAACAGGTCTGTGAGATCCTTCGGGGCAATGATGATGGCAGAGGCGTGGATACCGGTATTTCTTACAGAGCCTTCCAGTATCTCGGCTTCATGCAAAATTCTGCTTTGCAGATCGGTACCCTTATAGATCTCCCGCAGTTTTTTAATATTCTCGAGGTCTTCGGGTTGTAATTGTTCTTTTTCTTCGATAGATGTTTCACCATCCTTTGCTTCTTTGTTGGTGAACGGAGCATGCAACATGCGCTTCAAATTGATTCCAGGTCTTTCAGGAACCAGTTTGGAAATTGCACGACTTTCAGCCAGTGGAAGATCCATTACCCTGGCCACATCGGCGATACTGGATTTTGCGGCCATAGTGCCATAGGTGATGATCTGTGCCACCTGATTCTTTCCATATTTCTGAACCACATAATCGATCACTTTTTGCCGGCCCTCATCATCGAAGTCCGTGTCGATATCGGGCATCGACTTACGTTCGGGATTCAGGAACCTTTCGAACAGCAGATTGTATTTTATGGGGTCTATATTGGTGATGCCGATACAATAGGCAACGGCGCTTCCTGCAGCAGATCCTCTGCCGGGGCCCACAAACACACCCATATCACGGCCTGCCTTGATAAAATCACTAACGATCAAAAAATATCCGGCAAAGCCCATCTTTTTGATGATGCCCAGTTCAAATTTCAATCGTTCCTCACTTTCGGGAGAAAGGATCTTGTACCGGGCGGCAGCTCCGGCCCAGGTTAAACTTTCAAGGTATTCATCCTGTGAACTGAAATTGGCCGGCACCACAAAATGCGGCAACAGGATATCCCGCTTCAGGTCGAGCAATTCAACCTTGTCAACAATTTCATTGGTATTGTCAATGGCCTGGGGTAGATCAGCAAATACCTGCGACATTTCAGCACCGGTCTTTAAATAAAACTGGTCATTCGGAAACGCAAATCTTTTGTTCTTCACCATCACATCATCATCCGAAAACTCGCGCAGGGCAGGAGTGGCTTGCTTTTCGCCGGTATTGATGCAGAGCAGAATATCGTGTGCATTGAAATCTTCCTGATCCACATAATGTGAATCATTGCTGGCGATCACCTTCACATTATATTTCTTGGCAAATTTCAGCAATACCTCATTCACTTTTTCCTGGTCGGGTATGCCATGCCGTTGTAACTCTACATAATAATCTTCCTGAAAAATATTCAGCCACCATTTGAATTCATTCTCTCCCTCACTTTCGCCTTTCTTTAAAATGGTTTGTGGTACCAGGGCACCCAAACAACAAGTAGTGGCGATCAGTCCTTCGTGATATTTATGGATCAGTTCCTTGTCGATCCGCGGGTATTTCGAATACATGCCCTCGATATAGCCAAGAGAAGTGAGTTTAATAAGATTTTGGTATCCCTGTGCATTCTTGGCCAACAGGATCTGGTGATGGCGCGGATCTTTTTCATCCTTGCTGAAAGTTTTTCGGTGCCTATCAGTGGTGATATAGAATTCACATCCAACGATCGGTTTCACTTTTAAAGTACCATCATCATTCTTATGGTTATAGGCTTCTTTTACAAATTCAAAAGCACCGAACATATTTCCATGGTCGCTGATGGCCAGGGCAGGCATACCATCCTTAATGGCTTTTTTATAGAGGTTCTTGATGGAGGCGGCTCCGTCAAGCAAGGAATATTGAGTATGTACGTGTAAATGCGAAAATTTCATGTTGATACTTCCAGGGCGCTAAAATCTATAATTTGATGAATAATTGTTGGTTGTTATGACCAGCTTACAAATATCGTTTTTAATTGTTTGCAGCGGGAGGGTTGTTTTCCACAGGCCGTTATTAGGGAGCCATATTTGATTTTAATAAAGAGTAGTCAATTTAATCGGTTCAAAAATTGATCAATAAATTCCGTGCCTTAACCCGTCTTCGACATCCCGATAGCTATCGGGACAGATTGCCAAGCTTAGTCAGCGTCTTTAAAAAAGATGTCAGGCTCAGCCTGTCGAAGCCCTATCTAAATCATATTTAACATGAATAACATTTGCTTAAGCCTGAGCACTAGACAGTTCTGTTAAAAACGTGTTGAAAGGTTGCATTTTAGGCCTTTCTGGCTTACCTTTGCAACGCATTAGAAAAATCTCATTAATCAATTTAGTTAGGCTCGGCTTGCAGATCAGAAAAGATAATTAGTTCAAGCATAGGTTTAGCGGATTGAACAACAAAAACTACAGTTGTACTAACGTATAAAACTCCGATTTTACGTATGAAGCACTTGTTTTTTGTTTCTGTTGCGATAGGCGTATTTTCAGGAACATCCATCTCGGTTAAGGCTCAAACATCTGTGAATTCTTTACGGATGACGACTGATATTAGCGAAAAAAGAACATCCGGGATCAATCAAATAAGGTCCAATAAATTGGGGTCAGTCTACACTGTTGGACTTGATCTACTCGCCGATATTGAGTGCTGCACACCCATGCAGTTCAAGTATGCACAGATGATGAATGTAGAAGTGGAATCGGTGGCCAATCTTTCTTTATATTATTTTATTGAATCCTGGTGGGGAACCAGATATATGTATGGAGGCACTAGCAGGAATGGGATCGATTGTAGTGCGCTTGCAGGTAATTTACTCGGACAGGTATTTGGGATAAAGACACCTCGTACTGCTAGGGATATGTATGCCGCTGCACAAAAACTGGATCGCAGTGAATTGAAAGAAGGTGATCTGGTTTTCTTTAATACCCGTGGTGGAGTGAGTCATGTAGGTGTATACCTGAGCAATGGTTATTTTACCCATGCGAGTACACAAAACGGGGTAACCATCAATAACCTGTCGGAGAATTATTATGACAAACGATTCATTGGTGGGGGCAGACTGATTATTAACTGTAACGAGTAAACGAAATAAAATATTTATTCAGGGAATCATGGATTCCCTTTTTTTATGCCCAGTCGCATCAACAAACTATTCAGTACCGGAAGCGTATCGGGCGATAATTTCAACATAATGGTTCCGGCTCCATAGAGTATGATAAAGGCGATGCTCTTGATGAACAGTCCGGCAAATCCATGAAATTCCTGGAACAGGAAATAACAAGCAAAAAAGCAAACTATTCCAAGCATTATAGTGAGTGCAGTTTTAATAGTAAAGGGTTGCAGCTTGAATTTACTGATCAGAAACCAATACCGGATAGCATTATAAATGCTGAATGAGATCAGGTTGGAAATGGCTGGTCCTACCACCCCAAAATAATACTTGGTAAGAATATAGTTCATCGGCAAGGTTAGTGCCAGCAAAATGATGCCGGTAATAAAATCAAAACGCCAGAGCGTAGAAGTGCCAATGATCTGGGTGTTCACACCGGTACCCATATCTACGATGCGCATCAATCCTATAAAAAAGAAGATCCATTTGGCATCCAGGTAGCCCGATTGCAGGTGAAAAGTGAAAACGGCATCCGTGAAATTGAGCCATATCAGTGAGAACATGCCGATAGAAAAGATCAACTGGTTGATCGATGAGCTATGATAAATGCGATCGATCTTTTTCATGTCCTTATCTTTCCAAGCCTTTGACAAGGACGACAATGAAGAGGAAATGATACCGCGTTGTGGTGCCTGGATCAAACTGGCCAGATTCTGTGCCAGCGTATACACACCCGCCAGTGCCAGTCCGTTAGGCAGTACCGCAGCGAT
Organism: uncultured Bacteroidota bacterium; assembly: GCA_903878475.1. Classification (GTDB taxonomy): domain Bacteria; phylum Bacteroidota; class Bacteroidia; order Chitinophagales; family Chitinophagaceae; genus Ferruginibacter. The sequence goes on from CAIRHQ010000216.1 coordinate 5,599, forward strand.
CAGGATAGAATCGAAAACCGCTGAAATGGCATACACTAAATTTCCTCCATACACGAAGGCTACTAACGTTACGATCTTATTAAAAAATCGTCGGGTAACCTTACTAACCGAAAAAGTGAATGATATTTTAAGGTTGATCAACAAGTATATCAACAGGATAATAGCAATGGCCAGATAAGTGAATGAATAAATTTTAATGAATAGATCGAATCGAGTGATCACGCCCATCATCGTAAGCACGATCAACAAGGTGGTGAAGAGCCGGAATTGAACCTCCCGTAAAAAATTAGTGAACACCGATCTTTTTTCCTGCCAGCCATAGGCTTCAAATACGGAAAAGAGTGTTAGTCCGAGCCCAAATGGAAATATCCAAAAATAATATTTCACCAGATCGGGTGAGTTCTCGCCATATTTTCTGATTACCAGATCCTTAAAAAATAATCCACTGAGGGTAACCAGAATAAAACCCAACAATGAAAATAGCAATGCCCAGGTGAGTAGGTCATTCTTTTTTCTGGGCAGATGATCGTGGTAGTAGTGGTAAAATTTGTAGATATAGGCACTCATTCCCAGATTGGCAAATGAATACATTAATATGGCAATGGCAATAAAAATACTCACCAGTCCGTATTCAGCCTTGGTAAAACCACTCCCTTCACGGGTAAACAGATAGGTATTTAAAAATCCAATAGCAAAGCCCAGGTATACCACCAGGGAGGATATGATACTTTGCCTTCGGATCTGTGACATAAAGCTGTTTGCTGCTAAATTAATCTACCTTTTTTGTTTTGATGTAGAAATTTGGGTCAATGGAGAAATCAGTGTTGCCTTCGGGATACAGGTTCTGGGTATTCCAATTGGTGCTAGGCTTGATCCACTGATCGGTTTTAAAATGAATTTTCAGTGGAAGATTAAATCCATTGATACAGTTGGTATACCGGTAACTGAGTTTATATCCGTCAATTTTATACTCCAGAACTGGTATCTCAGTGTTTCTCAAATATTGATCGAACAGTTTGCTGAAATCAATGCCCGACTCTTTGCTGATATAGTTCTCCACTTGTTTTGTGGTTACTGTTTGATGATAAAACACTTTATTCAATCCCCTTAGGATCATCCTGAACTTTTCATCATTGCTGATCACCTGACGGATCATATGCAGCATATTCCCACTTTTGTAATACATGTCGCCACTGCCTTCCTTATTTACCAGGTAGGGGCCAATGATGGGGATATCATTACTGATCAACTTGCGAATGCCCTGTACATAGGCATTGCCAGCCTCACGGCCATAAAAATAATCGGTGAACAGGGTTTCGCTGTAATTGGTGAATCCTTCATGGACCCACATATCGGCAATATCCTTGCTGGTGATATTATTGGCGAACCACTCATGACCGCTTTCATGAACAATGATGAAATCCCATTTCAATCCCCATCCGGTGCCACTCAGATCACGCCCGGAATAACCATTCTGGTATCCGTTACCGTAAGCTGTTGCACTCTGGTGTTCCATTCCTAAATGGGGTGCTTCCACCAGCTTATATCCGTCTTCATAAAAAGGGTAGGGACCAAACCAGTATTCAAATGCCGTCATCATACGAACAGCATCGGTAAACTGTTTCTTTGCTTTTTCCAGATTTTCTTCCAATACCCAGTAGTCCATATCCAGATTTCCTTTTTCTCCTTTGAATACTTCGCTGAAATGGCTGTATTTGCCGATATAAGGGATGATACAATAATTATTGATGGAATTCACTACGGCCCAGGTGAAAGTGGCTGTACCGTCCTCATGAACGATCTTACCACGGAAACGGCCATTGCCTACACAGACCAAACTATCGGGAATGCGTATATGCATTTGGGCACTATCGGGCTCATCAGTCTGGTGGTCTTTACAGGGATACCAAACGCTGGCGCCTAAACCCTGACAAGCAACGGTAACCCAGGGATTATGTTTTTTGTCTTTCTTCCAGATCAATCCTCCATCCCAGGGTGGCCGCCTGGCGATCCTGGGTTTACCATGATAATAAACCGTGAGGTAGTTGATGCTTTGTAATTTCAATGGTTGTATATCCACGAAATAAGCATTGCCATCCTGTTTGATATTAGCCGGATAAAAACTGTTGAGGACCTTTGCGTCTGCGGCATTTGCTGAAACGCGTGTACTCAGCACCATGCTATCCAAACTCATGGGTTGTTGCAAGTCGATCTGCAGTTGTTTCCCTTTTTTCAATATTTTAAACTGAATGGTATTGAATCCACTGATGGTACTGTCGCTGATATTAAAATTCACATGCAGATCATAATCCAACACATCCCACCAGTCGCGTGATGGCCCATACACACCCCTCAGGCTATCGGCATGGGTATATTGTTTGTTTGTTTGTGCAAAGGCAAGCTGCAGGCTTAACAAAGCAGAAAAGAACAAAATGGATAACCGTATTTTATGTGTCATGGTATACATCTTTTTAGGGCTTTTGCTTATAATGCATAAATTTAGGAATTATAAATACAAATATCTTGCTAAAGCGGTACATCATATTTCTTGTCGTTTGTATACTCGGCGTTTCCTGTCAATCGCATCGCCATCCCGATAAAAAGATATTCAGGTACAATGAAAGCAGCGGATTGGCTTCTCTCGACCCGGCCTTTGCCAAGAACAAACAGGTGATGTGGTCGGTTCATCAATTGTATAATTGTCTGGTGGAGATCGACAGCAATATGAAAATCACTCCTTCACTCGCCACACACTGGACCATCTCACCGGATAATCTCAGGTTTAGTTTTTTCCTGCGAAATGATGTTTTCTTTATTGATGATGAATGTTTTCCAAATGGCAAGGGTCGTAAACTAACCGCACAGGATGTAGTGTACAGTTTTAATCGGATCATGGATAAGAATACCGCCAGTCCGGGTGCCTGGATCTTCAATAACCGGGTAGATTCTATCGAGCCCTTCAAAGCGATCAATGATTCCTGTTTTCAACTCACGCTTGCAAAACCGTTTCAATCCATACTCGGTATCCTCAGCATGCAATACTGTTCTATCATTCCGCATGAAGCCGTGGAACAATACCGAAATGATTTTAGAAGGCATCCGGTAGGTACGGGCCCGTTTCGTATGTTGGCCTGGGAAGAAGGACAGGCCCTGATCCTGAAAAAGAATGAAAATTATTTTGAACGGGATGCTGCCGGGATACAACTGCCATATCTTGATGGAGTAAAAACCAATTTTTACGACAGCAAAGCAACCGAGTTCCTGGAATTTCAGCAGGACAATCTTGATTTTATTGATGATATTGATCCCTCTTTCAAAGATGAGGTACTCACGAAAACGGGTAACCTAAAAAAGCAGTGGGAGGGAAAGATCATTTTGCAAAAGCATCCTTATCTCAATATTGAATATTTGGGTATCCTTGTAGACAGTACCAATCCATTGGTAAAGCAATCACCCTTGAGATTAAGATCGATACGCCAGGCCATCAATTACGGATTTAACCGCAGGAAGATGATGCTCTATCTTCGAAACTCCATCGGCATTGCTGCTGAAAGCGGTTTTGTGCCGGCCGGATTGCCATCCTTTGATACTAACCTTGTAAAAGGATACCATTATGATGTGCAAAAAGCAAGGCAATTACTGGCTGACGCAGGATTTCCGGAAGGAAGGGGTCTTCCACCGATCAAACTTTTAACGATACCTATTTATGCCGACCTCGGCAGTTATATCGCCAATGAACTTAGGCAGATCGGTATTCAGGTGGATGTAGAGGTATTGCAAAAAAGTTTGTTGCTCGACCAAACCGCAAAATCACAAGCACCATTCTTTCGCGGTTCATGGATCGCTGATTATCCGGATGCCGAAAATTATTTAAGTGTTTTTTATGGTAAGAATCCGGCACCTCCCAATTATACCCGGTATAAAAATCCTGTCTACGATCTGTTGTATGAAAAAGCCTTGTCGGAGAAAAATGATTCAGCGAGGTATCGGTTGTATCAGCAATTAGACCAGATGGTGATCAATGATGCACCCGTGGTTCCACTCTGGTATGATATGGCCATTCACCTGGTTCATCCTAATGTGCATGGTTTTAAACCAAACCCATTAAATTTGCTCGAATTACGCCACACTAAAAAAGATTAAAAATGCGAATTTCAAAAAGATTCATGATGCTCGCGGGTATCCTGTTATTTGTAATATTATCGATAGCAGCCATTGGCCCGGGGAAAGATCAGCCGAAGAATCTGAAAGTATTACCCACCAATATTTCAGATGATGCCTTGATCAAGATCATGGAAAATTTTGAGAAGTCATTGGGGGTTAAATGCGGATTTTGTCATGTGATGAAAGATTCCGCCGGACTTGAAAACTATGCCAGTGACGCTTTGCGCAGTAAGGAAATTACCCGCAACATGATGCGCATGACCTTTAATATCAATAATCACTACTTTAGAAAAGACAGTATCGCTGTAGCGTTGAGGCCGGTAGGTTGCCTTACCTGTCATCGCGGACAAAGAGAACCCCGTTACAATGAGCCGGAAGTGAAAAAGAATCCTTTCGATATCAAAGCAGACTAATTAGATCCCTGCTTAGGGTTTTATCCGGTGACTGAATTGCTTCCTGAATTTCTCTAGTTTTGGTCTGATCACAAACTGACAATATCCCTGTTCGCGGTGCTGAGGATAATAATTCTGGTGGTATGCTTCAGCAGGGTAAAATTTGCTGTAGGCTTCCATACTGGTTACTATCGGTGCCGCGAAGACGCCGGAGGCTTCCAGTTGAGCTTTATATAATTCAGCAATTTGTTTTTGTTCGGCATTGTGGTAAAATACTACCGATCGGTATTGTGTGCCCTCATCGGCTCCCTGCCGGTTTAGTGTGGTAGGGTCATGCGTTTGCCAGAATATCTCAAGCAAGGATTCATAACTGATCAATTCCGGATCAAATGTTATTTGTAAACATTCGGCTGCACCGGTGGTGCCGGAACAAACCTGCTCGTAACTTGGATTTTCAATCTTACCCCCGCAATACCCGCTGGTAACTTTTAATACCCCCGAAACGGAGCTGAATATAGCTTCTGTGCACCAGAAACAACCGTTTCCCAGGGTAGCGATGGCTGTTGGCTGATGTTGTTGTAAGTTTGCTTCCATAAATCACTCAATTTAATACTTTAGTAGCTTAACAATCAAACAATGCATTCCATAAAATGTTCATCAGTTTCCGGAATAACCCGCAAATCGATCATTCTTGCCGTTATGAGTCTGATTTTTTATTCTTGTAATCCTATTCATACAAAACCTATGTCATCAAATAACAGTTATGCATTTCGGTTAAAGCCGGGGCAAGACCTGAAGCAGGAGATCCAGCAATTGGTGGATAAGAACCAGATCAAGGCCGGATGGATCGCCACCTGTGTAGGTAGTTTAACACAGTACAGCCTGCGTTTGGCCAATCAGCCGGAAGGCAGTATCGGCAATGGCCATTTTGAAATTGTGAGTTTAACCGGAACCGTTTCTGTGAATGGTTCGCACCTGCACATCAGTTTAAGCGATAGTACAGGACGTACCATTGGCGGGCACTTGATGGATGGTTGCAAAGTGTACACTACTGCCGAGATCGTTATTCAAAGCAGTGATGCTTTTATTTTTACCCGCGAAAAAGACGGAACCACACCCTGGGATGAATTACAGGTAAAGCCCATTAAGCAATAGAAGGATCCATCATGAAATTTTTTCCCGAATCGGCACTGGTACAATTGGAGTATGAAAAGGTAAAGACCTTATTGGCGCAGCATGCCCGTACTGAATATGCAAAGGCAAAAGCAGCTGCCTTACGCATCCATACCCGAAAGGAATTTATTGATAGGGAATTACGCCAATCACATGAATACAAATTACTGTACGATAGTGGTATGGGCTTTCCCAATGATTTTATATTGAACCTGCAGAAGGAAATTAAATTGTTGGGAATACCTGGGGCTGTATTAAGCGGAGAACAGTTCTTACAGATCCGCAGACTGGCCGAGAACAGCAATCAGATATTCAGGTGGTTCGATAATGAACGGCGACAAGCCTATCCTGCACTGGCCCTGGTGATCAGGGATAGTTATTATGAAAAAGCGGTGATCGGTATGATCGATGCAGTGCTGGAGCCCACCGGCACCGTAAAGGATAGTGCCAGTGAAGCCCTGGCCAATATTCGCATGAGCCTGTTCAGAAAAAGAAATGACCTGAGAAGGATCTTCGACAAGATCATCACCAAATTAAATAAGCAGGGTTACTTGGCCGATATTGAAGAAAGTTTTATGAATGGGAGGAGGGTGCTGGCTGTTTTTGCTGAGCAGAAACGCATGATCAAGGGTGTGCTGCATGGCGAAAGCGATAGCCGACGAACCAGTTTTATTGAACCCGAAGAAACCACTGAGCTCAACAATACCATCTTTTCACTGGAGCAGGAAGAAACCCGGGAAGTGTATCGCATCCTGCGGGAACTGACCAGCCAATTAAGCGTTTATGCGCCCCTGTTAAAAACCTGGCATGAATTGGCCGGGGAATTTGATTTTATCAGGGCCAAGGCCAAACTGGCCATCGATATGCAGGGAAATTTTCCACTGGTGTCCGATCGGTCGGTGGTGAAACTGGTTCAGGCATACCATCCTTTGTTGTTGATCTATAATAAAGCCAATAACAAACCCACCATTCCCGTTGATCTCTGGTTATATGAAAAGCAACGCATCCTGGTCATCAGCGGACCCAATGCGGGAGGTAAAACGGTTACCCTTAAAACAGTTGGTCTATTGCAATTGATGATGCAGAGCGGATTGCTGGTGCCTGTTCATCCGGATAGTGAAATGGGCATCTTTAAACAGATCATGATCCATATCGGCGACACTCAAAGCCTCGAATTTGAATTGAGTACCTATTCTTCGCACCTGAAGAATATGAAGCATTTTATGGAAAATGCCAATGGCAGAACCCTGTTCTTTATTGATGAACTGGGCAGTGGTAGCGATCCTAACCTCGGTGGTGCATTTGCCGAAGTGATCATGGAAGAACTGGCTATAAAACATAGTCTGGGCATTGTAACCACCCATTACCTCAACCTGAAGGTCATGGCCAATAAGGTACCGGGTATCATTAATGGTGCCATGCAGTTTGATGAAAAGAACCTGTTGCCCATGTATAAACTGGTGCTGGGAAAGCCCGGAAGTTCTTATACTTTTTCCATTGCAGAAAGGATCGGACTGGAAAAAAGGCTGATAGATAAAGCAAGAACCCTGGTTGATGAAAACCATTTCACATTAGATAAATTATTGAACCGAACCGAGCAGGACCTGCAGCATATTGATAAGGAGAAACTGGAGTTGCAGCAATTGTTGAAAGAGAATCATCGGCTGAAAGCAGAGATGCAAAGGGTGCTCGACAAGGAAACGCATCGCCTGGAATTGGAAAAATTTCAGTTGCAGAATAAGATAGCCGAGGATAAAATTGCCTATCTGAAAGATATGGAACGCCGTTTAAAGGCGATGGTGATCGAATGGCGGAGGACGGAAGACAAGGAAAAAGTGGTAAAAATGATCCATGCCTTGCTATTCAATCAGAAAGAAAAGATCAGCACCGAGAAGCAGCAGAAGAAATTCAATGAAAAATTTGAAGAAATAGCAGGGGAGATCAATATCGGGGATAAAGTGAGGATGAAGATGAATCGCCAGGTAGGCATTGTAAAAGAAATTAAAAGAAAAAAAGTACTGCTGCAAGTGGGCGCAATGCCCATGACCGTTGACTTAAAGGACCTTATTCGGGTTAAGGAAAAACTGCCGGAATAGATCATTTTCATAAAACTTTTGGAATAAAATCATCCTAATCGTACTTTTGCCGCGGAGAGTTGGCAGAGCGGTCGATTGCGGCAGTCTTGAAAACTGTTGACTGTAACAGGTCCTGGGGTTCGAATCCCTAACTCTCCGCCGAAGCCTCCTTTGTTCGTCAAAGGAGGCTTTTTTGTTCCTGCTTATTTAAAGAAAACTTGAGTTTGCTGAAATATTTGATAAATTTAAGTTCAATCAATATTTCATCATTAAAATTTCATGCAATGAATTCTTCCCCAATCACTATTCAGGATAATTCTGCCAATCCTGGTCCACTGGGTTTATTCGGATTTGGTATGACCACCGTATTGCTCAACTTGCACAATGCTGGTTTTTATGAAATGAATTCAATGATCCTGGCCATGGGACTTTTCTATGGAGGTATTGCCCAGATCATTGCAGGTGTGATGGAATCAAAAAAGAACAACAGTTTCGGTATGACCGCCTTCATATCTTATGGTTCTTTCTGGCTCACGCTGGTAGCCCTGATCGTGATGCCCAAACTGGGATGGGTAGCCGCAGCTTCCAATGAAGCCATGATCGCCTACCTTATTATGTGGGGGATTTTTACCGCCTTACTTTTCATCGGCACCCTAAAAATCAATAGGGCCTTACAATTTGTATTTGCTACCCTTACGGTATTATTTTTTCTGCTGGCAGCCGGTGACTATACCGGAAATGCATCCCTGAAACAATTCACCGGATACGAAGGAATTATCTGCGGAGCCGCTGCTATCTATACCGGTATCGCAGGCTTATTGAATGAAATGTATGGCAGGGTAGTATTGCCTGTTGGTACAGTAGCCAAATAATTTGGATATTCATCAATCGCTTCTTAACATGCTTCAGTAATCTGGAGCATTTTTCATTTAACTTCGTTCGGCAATGAAACAACTGTATTCGCTGAATAAATATTTCTGGAAATACCGGTGGCATTTTATCCTCGGACTGGTATTTGTTGTGCTCACCAACTATTTCCGGATCCTGGCACCCCAGCTTACCGGATATGTGGTGAATACGGTGGTGCATGCTATCAGCGGACAGGATGCTGACCGGGCCAATCGGGCAATTCAAAAAGATGAAAGCAATTATGATTTTATGGTGCAGGCCGTGATCCAGCGATTTGAACAGGCACCCCCAGGTAAAGAACAGGAGTGGCGCTCCAGAAAAATTCTCTATGCCGGTATCACCTTGCTCGTGATCGCCATCATCAGTGGTTTTTTTATGTTCCTGATGCGGCAAACCATCATCGTCATGAGCCGACATATAGAGTTCGATCAGAAAAATGAGATCTTTACCCATTACCAGCAACTCGATACACAATTCTATAAAACCCATAGCACCGGCGATCTGATGAATCGCATATCCGAAGATGTTAGTCGGGTAAGGATGTACACCGGCCCCGCCATCATGTATTTCATCAACCTGGCCGCCGTGATCGGTTTCAGCATTTATTTCATGCTGAAAGCCAGTCCAAAATTAACCCTGGTAGCCCTTTCCCCCTTACCCATACTAGCCATCAGCATCTATTTCGTGAATACAATCATCAATCGGAAAAGCGAACGCATTCAATCCTTGCTGAGCGACCTAACTACCAATGCTCAAGAATCTTATTCAGGAATACGGGTCATCAAATCATTTGTGCAGGAAAAAGCGATGCTCGGATTTTTCAAAACAAATAGCGAGGCTTACCGAAAAAATGCATTGAGCTTAGCAAAAACAGAAGCGATTTATTTTCCCAGCATGGCCTTGCTGATCGGATTAAGCACGTTGATCACTATCATGGTGGGAAGCATGGATGTGATAAACCAGGTGGAAGGAGCCAATGTGGGCCGCATCGCCGAATTCGTGATGTATATCCAGATGCTTACGTTTCCGGTAAGTGCTATTGGCTGGACGGCCAGTATGACCCAGCGTGCCATTACCTCACAGCGCAGGATCAATGAATTTTTATTGACCGAACCGGTCATCAATGTACATGCGGGTTCACTCAAACCTAAGTTGGAAGGAAATATCAGCTTTGCGGGGGTAGACTTCAGATACCCACATACCGGAATACATGCGTTGAAAGATTTTACAATGCAGATCAAGGCCGGACAAAAAATTGCCATTGTAGGCCGCACAGGATCCGGTAAATCAACTGTGGCTCAACTGTTATTGCATATGTATGAACCCGATCAGGGGATCCTGACATTCGATGGCGTACCCGTGAATAGCATTCAATTGGAAAGTCTGCGTAGCCAGATCAGTTATGTACCGCAAGATGTGTTCTTATTCAGTGAAACCATTCAGAATAATATCCTGTTCGGCATGGATGAAGCAAAGGCAGGAGCCGTAAAAAATGCAGCCATACAGGCAAGTATACACGATGAAATTGAAAAATTTGCGCTTGGATATGAAACACTGGTAGGAGAGCGGGGCGTTACCCTCAGTGGTGGACAAAAACAACGGATCTCCATTGCGCGTGCCCTGGTGAAAGACCCTAGTATCGTCGTTTTTGATGATTGTCTTAGTGCCGTGGATGCCCGTACTGAAAAAAGCATCATCAGCAATCTGTATGCCTACCTCGATAATAAGACCGCCATCATCATCACACACCGCATTTTCTCCCTGTTTGAATTTGACCAGGTGATCGTGATGGATGAGGGGGCCATCGTGGAAAGGGGAACCCACCATCAACTGATGCAACAGAACGGCTTGTACGCCGAGATGTATGCCAGGCAGCAGGAACAGGATTCTGATACCCCCTGAGCCATTATTTCCGGTACATGCTAAATATAACAGGTTATATTTTGTGGATTCGAAAACAATTTTATCTTTGCTTACCTGATTATAGCAGGTAAATCGTTTACAACTAAAATTTATAAAAGTGGCGTACGAAAACAACGACAAAAAAATGGAAAGCGTTTATAGCAAACGCATCAGGGCCGGGAAACGCCGGACTTACTTTTTTGATGTAAGAGAAACCCGTGGAAATGATTTTTACCTGACCATCACCGAAAGCCGCAAACGCTTTGATTCTGATGGCTACGACAGGCATAAGATCTTTTTATATAAAGAAGATTTCAATAAATTTATCAAGGGATTGGGAGAGGCGATCGATTATGTTAAAACTGAATTGATGCCCGATTTTGACTTTGATGCTTTCAACCATGATACACCGTACGAAGGTGAAGAAGGTCAGGCTAACACCGAACAACAAGCGCCAACTGCACAATTTGAAAATACTGCTGCTGCACCCGATGTAGTAGAAGAGAAAACTGAAACAAAGGTGGAGGATAATCCTGCTCCTTTAGACAATGGTAGCACTGAGGAAGTAGATAAGTGGTAATGGACCCAAAACTAACTGCTCGATCCTCTCATTATTGAGAGGATTTTTTTTTACTATTTTTAATAAAGGAACATAGTACCCTGATATTGTATAAATTTATTCTTATGCGGAAGCAATTAAGTATGCTGGCCTTTTCAGGTATAATGTGCATGGGTTTATTTGCACAAACAAGTCCTGCCATCATTAAAGCCACTGCATTTTGTATCACGATACAACCGGGCATGATCCCCGTTGATGATAATGGGAATCCAAGGCCAAGGCCGATACAGGTGGAACGCTTTCTGTACATTGAATGTAAAGGCGTTGAGAAGCCTCAGATCATGGAGATAACGGGTAACCGGATCCCTTTTAATTATCAGATAATGACGGTAGCGCCTGGTATTGTTTCTGCAGGAAAAAGAATGTTGGATGGAAAAGATATACAGCTTGTTGCAAGAAAGAATTGCCGGCTTTGGAAAATTGACCTTACACATAAAGCAGGCACTACAATCTTTCCGGCAACTGAAATAAAGCAAATGACCATTCAGTATAGATCGGGTAAAAAAACTTATGCTTTTACATTGAACAACGAAACCGAGATCAGGGGCTTCGAAAGATATTGATCGTTCAACGTAATTTTTTATACATATTGATCAGCGCATTGGTTGAAGCATCATGCTGGCTCACCGGTTGATCATTATCCAGTTCCGGAAGGATCTTATTCGCTAATACTTTTCCTAGTTCCACTCCCCATTGATCAAAACTATAGATATTCCAGATCAGGCCCTGTACAAAGATCTTGTGCTCATACAGCGCGATCAATTGACCAAGTGTGAACGGTGTTATTTGTTTTATCAGGAATGAACTGGTAGGCCGGTTTCCTTCGAATACGCGGTAGGGTTGGTTAGGATGGTTTGCAGCATTGGTACCATTCATCAGGGCCTCTGTTTGAGCAAAAAAATTGCTGAGTAATTTCTGATGATGGTCGCCCACCGGATTATGGCTAATGGCAGGTGCAATAAAATCGCAGGGGATCATTTGCGTACCCTGGTGAATGAGCTGATAAAATGCATGTTGTCCATTGGTGCCGGGTTCGCCCCAGATCACTGGACCGGTGCTATAATTAACCGGCTCACCGTTCCGATCAACATACTTTCCATTGCTTTCCATATTTCCCTGTTGGAAATAAGCTGCAAATCGATGCAGGTATTGGTCGTAGGGTAAAATGGCTTCGGTTGTGGCTCCAAAGAAATTGCCATACCAGATACCCAGCAAGGCCATGATCACGGGAATATTCTTTTCAAAAGCTGTGGTACTAAAATGATTGTCGGTATCATGAGCCCCCATGAGTAAGTCTTCAAAATTATCGTACCCGATGCTGAGCGCTATGGATAGTCCGATCGCACTCCAAAGGCTATAGCGGCCACCAACCCAATCCCAGAACACGAACATATTTTCCGGCGCAATGCCAAAACGAACCACTTCATCACTATTGGTACTGAGGGCTACAAAATGTTTGGCAATGGCTGATTCCGATTTAGCCGAGGCCAGGAACCATTCCCGGGCCGTATGGGCATTGGTCATGGTTTCCTGTGTGGTAAATGTTTTACTCGCGATCAGGAACAGGGTTTCTTCTGGATCGATCTTTTTCAGTGTTTCAGCAATATGGGTACCATCTACATTGCTAACAAAAAACGATTGAATGCCTTCTTTCCAGTAGGGCCGAAGCGCTTCGGTTACCATCACCGGGCCAAGGTCGCTACCGCCGATACCGATGTTGACAATATATTTAATTTTTTTGCCGGTATAGCCCAGCCAGTTACCAGCATGTAGGTTTTCGCAGAATGATTTCATTTGCTGCAACACAGCTTTTATCTCAGGCATTACATCTTGTCCATCAACCATCAAGGGCAAGCCTGAAAAATTTCTGAGTGCGGTATGCAACACGGCCCTTTGTTCCGTTCCGTTTATCTTTTCTCCATTGAACATTGCCCGAATCCCATCCTGAAGCTTGCATTCTTTGGCCAGTTGAAAAAGCAGTTGCATGGTTTTTTCAGTGAAGCGATGCTTGGAGTAATCGAAATAAATATCTCCCAGTGTTGCTGAATATTTGGCTGCTCTTTCTGGGTCGGCGGCAAATAACTCACGAATTTGTACCGTTTTCATTTCGGTACTATGAGCTTGTAAAGCTTGCCAGGCAGGAGTGGAGCTGGGATTGATTCGTGGGAACATGTAGCAAAGTTATTTAAAATTGGTTGGTTCTAGGATATCCGTGAAACGATGGTTGATTGGCTATAAGGTTTCGATCACTTGGATCAGGTTGCTGACCATTTCAGCAGAAATATCCAGATGCGTTACCATTCTCACCTGTGTAGCCGAGATGGGCATACAAAGGATCTTGTGTTGCCTGAGTTTGTTGCAAAAAGATACCGGAGTATAGCTATTGCATACTTCAAATATCAGGATATTGGTTTCCGGACCTAAGATATTTCCGACAAAATCCTTTTTCTTTAAGGCCTCTGCAATTTGAGAAACATGACGATGATCCTCTTCTAACCGCTCAATATGGTGGTCGAGCGCATAAATACCCGCCGCAGCCAGGTACCCGGCCTGACGCATGCCACCCCCCAAAACCTTCCTGAACCTGCGGGCCTGTTTTATAAAAGGTTGTTTTCCCAGCAGAAGGCTGCCAATAGGGGCACCCAACCCTTTACTTAAACAAATAGAGATTGAATCGAATAATTGACCATATTGAATTGGGGTCTCTTTCTTTGCCACCAGGGCATTCCAAATACGCGCTCCATCTAAATGGAAACCTAAATTATATTTTGAGCAAACATCCCTAATTGATTCTAAATCAGTGAAATTATAACAAGCTCCACCGCCTCGGTTAGCAGTGTTTTCAAGACTAACCAGACTGGTTTTGGCACGGTGCGGATCATCGGGGTTGATGGATTCCGTTACCTGTTCTGCCGTGATCCTTCCCTGTTTCCATCAATGGCCTTTACCTGACTGCCGCTATTAAAAGCGATGCCACCGCCTTCGTAAATGTAAACATGACTGCTTTTATCACAGATGACCTCATCTCCGGGCTGGGTATGGCATTTAATAGCTATTTGGTTGGTCATGGTTCCACTGGCACAAAATAAGGCCGCCTCCATTCCAAATAGGGCAGCAGCCTTGGCTTCCAGTTCATTCACAGAGGGGTCTTCCCCAAAAACATCATCTCCAACTGGGGCTTTAAACATGGCATCCAGCATGGCTGCCGTTGGCTTGGTAAAGGTATCCGAACGCAGATCTGTTATCATAGAACAAATATAACAAGGAGGATTGATGCCACAAAGGGGCAAAAGAACTGCAACTTCATATATTATTTGAATTGTATATTTAAAGTTAAAACATCAATCTTATATCTCTGTAATTTACCATTTATCCACCATTCATCCCATTTATGCAATATCACTATGAAATACGGGTTTTTTGATGTAATTTTGCACACTATTTTGTAGATTATTTTGTGGAATTAACCAATATTTCGCAGTCTATTCTTAACAATTTTGTCGTTCAAGCGTTACAATTCAGTACAATAATTCAAGAAAATGAGGCAACTTAAGATCGCTACCCAGATAACGAACCGTGATTCTCAGGCAGTTGAAAAATATCTTCAGGAAATTTCCAAGATCTCCATGATCACCCCTGAAGAGGAGACCATACTGGCACAGAAGATCAAGATGGGCGACCAGCGTGCATTAGACAAGCTGGTGCAAGCCAATCTGCGTTTCGTGGTATCTGTGGCAAAACAATATCAGCATCAGGGACTTTCATTGAGTGATCTGATCAACGAGGGTAATCTCGGATTGATCAAGGCCGCCCAGCGTTTCGACGAAACCAAGGGTTTTAAGTTCATTTCCTATGCGGTATGGTGGATCCGTCAATCGATCCTTCAGGCCCTGGCTGAACAAGGCAGATTGGTGCGTTTACCCCAAAATAAGATCGGAACCTACAATAAAGCCAATAAGGCTTATATGGCATTTGAGCAAGAGCATGAACGTGAGCCATCTACTGAAGAACTGGCAGAATTGCTGGAAATGAGCGAAACCGAGATCAATAATATTTTCCAGAGCAATACCCGTCACACCTCACTGGATGCACCCGTGCACGAAGCTGAAGATGTGGCCATGGGCGACCTGCTGAAAGGCGCCGATGAAACCGATGAAGATGTGATGCATGACTCATTGAAGAATGAGATCCGCAGGGTACTTAAATCATTAAGTCCTAGGGAAGCTGAAATTGTAAATGCTTATTTCGGACTGGATGGTGAAAATGGGGTTACCATTGAACAGATCGGTCAGAAATATGATCTCACCAAAGAACGTATACGCCAGATCAAGGAAAGGGCCATCAAACGCCTGCAAAAAGCCCGTTACAGCGGGGCCTTGAAAGCTTATCTGGGTTAATGATATTTGACACAATTAATTTATTTCCTCCTGCACCTGTAGGAGGATTTTTTTATGACAATTGTTAATATTCTATTGCCATAAAATTTTATCGAAGTTCATGATGTAATTTTGTATCAATGAAACAATGCTTACTGATTGCAGTGCTGATGATCGGCATTTCATCCTGCGAAAAAAATATCAATTTCAATTTAAAGAATGCTGATGACCTGCTGGTAGTGGATGCACAGATAGAATCGGGTAAATACCCCACGGTGGTGCTCACCAGTAGTTTCGATTATTACAGCAAGATAGATCCTCAACTATTGGCCGGGTTATTTGTGCACAATGCCAATATCGTCCTGCGCAGCGGACCGCTTAATCATAAATTAAAAGAATATGCATTCCCACTGGGGGGCGGATATGTAGGATATGCGTACCTGATCGACTCCAGCAATATGTCGACCGCTTTCACCGGTCAATTTGGAAAACAATATTATCTGGATATTGATGTAGCCGGTAAACATTATTCCTCCACAACATTCATTCCGCCGCTTACCAAATACCCCGATTCCATTTGGTTTAAAACAGCGCCCTTCAATCCTGATTCCAATAAAAGAGTGTTGATGAGCAAGGTTACTGATCCTCCTGGATTAGGAAATTATATCCGTTATTTTACGAGCAAGAACGGAGAAAGTTTTTTACCCGGACAAAACTCTGTATTTGATGATGCGGTGATAGACGGCACCACCTATACCGTGCAGGTAGAGCCCGGCATCGATATCAATAACCGCATTTCGCCTGATAGTAATTTTTTTCAAAGAGGGGATACCGTTACGTTAAAGATCAGCAATATCGACAAAGCCACCTACACGTTCTGGAATACCTGGGAATTTGCACAAGGTGCCATTGGGAATCCATTTTCACAACCGAATAAAGTTATCGGGAATATCAGCAACGGTGCACTGGGCGCATTTTGTGGATATGCCAGTTGGTACAAGACCATCATCGCCCGATAATTAAGAAATAATCCTTTACATTCGTAAACATCAGAAATAGCATTCGTATGGAAAATGAAAAAGTACATTGCCTCATCATCGGCTCAGGGCCTGCAGGCTATACCGCAGCAATTTATGCAGCAAGAGCAGGAATGAATCCTGTGCTTTATCAGGGAATACAACCCGGTGGACAATTGACCATCACCACAGAAGTAGAAAATTATCCTGGCTATCCGGAAGGCATACAAGGTCCTGATATGATGGTGAATTTTGAACAACAAGCCAAACGCATGGGATCCGATATCCGGTACGGACTGGCAACCAAGGTTGATTTTTCTGCACAACCTCTGAAAGTAGAGATCGATGAGGAAAAATGGATTGAAGCCGAAGCCGTGATCATTTCAACAGGGGCTTCTGCAAAATGGCTCGGATTGGAAAGCGAACAACGGCTGAACGGCTATGGCGTTAGTGCCTGTGCTGTATGTGATGGATTTTTCTTTAAAGGAAAAGAAGTTGCCATCGTTGGGGCAGGAGATACCGCCGCAGAAGAAGCTTTATATTTATCGAAGATCTGTTCGCATGTACACATGATCGTTAGGCGACACGAAATGAGGGCCAGTAAAGTAATGCAGGATCGGGTGATCAATACATCCAATATTACCGTGTACTGGAACAGTGAAACTGATGAGATATTAGGCGCCACCAAGGTAGAGGCGGTACGCATCAAGAATAACAAAGATCAAACCACCAGCGAAATACCGGTGAGTGCATTTTTCGTAGCCATCGGTCACCAGCCCAATAGCGATATTTTTAAAGCATGGATCGATATGGATGAAGCCGGATATATCAAAACAATTCCGGGTACCTCCAAAACAAATAGGGAAGGCGTTTTTGCCGCAGGCGATGTTCAGGATAAAGTGTATCGCCAAGCTGTAACGGCTGCCGGATCAGGTTGTATGGCTGCACTCGATGCAGAGCGCTACCTGAGTGCAAAAGGATCACATTGATCAACATAACACATTATCATGGTAACCATTCATCTTCATCAATTGCGTTTTTTTTGCTTCCATGGGATCCACCCGGAAGAAAGATTGATCGGGAATGAATTTATTGTGAACATTGATATCGATTTTGAACCCGCCGAGATCATTAGGGAATTGGATGAAACGATCAATTATGTTACTGTTTATGAACTGGTGAAAAAACGTATGTCGATCGCTACTCCATTGCTGGAAACCATCGGACAGGAATTATTGGCATCGATCAGTGAATTGGATACCCGCATCAGAAAATTGCAAATTCGTATTGAAAAATCAAATCCTCCTATTGAAGGATTTGAAGGTACGGTAGGTGTTACCTGTACAAAACAATATTAACATGAAATCGGTTTTTTTATTATCACTCGCGGTTCTTTCATTTTTATTTCCTGCCGCGCAGGATATCAATCAACTATTGACTGAGGCCAACCGACTTGAATCACTCCCGGATGAAATGGCTGCTTTCGCGAAATATAAAGAAGTGTTGAAGATCAAATCTACCCAAGTTCATGCCCTAAGCAAATGCAGCGAATTGTGTAGCCGGATTGGCAAACGAGAAACAGATCCAGCTTCACGCGACAATTATTATCAGGCGGCAACGATCTATGCACAAACAGCGCTGAAAATAGATCCAACCAGTTCTGAAGCCTGCTGTTCAATGGCCATGTCATTGGGTAGGAGTACCATGAGCAAGTCGGGCAAAGAAAAAATTGAAAATGCAAAAGATATCCGCAAATATGTAGATATCGCGCTTAAATCAAACCCCAATAATTTTTTAGCCTGGCATATTCTGGGCAGGTGGCATTATGAGATCAGTAACCTCAACTTCATTGAAAGAACTGCGGTGAAATTATTTTATGGTGGCTTGCCTGAATCCTCACTCAAGTTTGCCATCCAGGCTTTTGAAAGATCACAAGCCATCACCGGCGGTTTCATCCTCAATTATTTTGAAATGGCCAAGGCCTACCACCGGAATGATGAAAAGGATAAAGCCATTGCTGCAATTAAAAGCATGCTTAACCTGCCAAATCAGACCGAAGATGACCCCAGTATTAAAACAGAAGGCAGGAAATTGTTAAAAGACTGGCAATAATTTTCATTTCTATTCCTCATTCCTAGTTAACTGCAAGATTTAATTATCTTCGGTTTCATAATCTATCCACATGATCAAAAAAGCAATGGCATCTTGCCTGATAACCCTTCTGATTACAGTTTCTTCATTTGCACAAAATGCAGCAAGCTATCATTCTAATTACGACCCGCATTTATTGTTCTCGCCAAAGTTCTATACCACCGGCAGTTCAATTACCCGGGCAGCCAATGGAGCCCCCAATACAGGTTACTGGCAAAATAAAGCCGATTACAAGATCACTGCAAATTTGAACGATCAAACCAATGAGATCAGCGGAACCGTGCTGATCACGTATAAGAATAATAGTCCGCAAACATTACCTTATCTCTGGTTACAACTCGATCAGAATTTATTCAACAAAGACAGCCGGGGACAAGCAAGAATGCCCTTGGAAAGCAGAAGCAGATATGGCGATTCAAAATCTGATTTCAATGGCGGATATACCATCAATGCAGTATCTATTTCTGGCTATACCGGGAAAGTGGATTATTCCATCAGCGATACCCGTATGCAGGTTCGATTGCCTAAAGTATTAAATCCTTCAGGCGATGTGGTAACCTTAAAAATTGATTACAAATTCACGCTCCCCGAATATGGTGCCGATCGTTGCGGCATTGTACAAACAAAGAATGGAAATATTTTCAC
>CAIRHQ010000217.1 GCA_903878475.1 uncultured Bacteroidota bacterium
ATAAATTAAGTACCGTGCCATTACTTATCTGCTGACCGTTAATAGGGCCGCTTGAAATAAGTTGTGGTGCTTTAGGTGTTGTTTGAAAAATGCTGAAATTAAAAAATGCTCTTTGTGCTGCTATATCACCTGCCGTTCCTTTTGCAAGAGAATGCCCGGCTTCGTACATGACATATCCACGGGTAGCATCATCAAATGCCCTGCCATACACAATAAGGGCTGGTGCATTTCGGAGATCAGGGTTTGGGCTCGTTACATCTGTCTGCGATGGATCATAGGTGATCATTTTTACACCCGGGTTCCATCTTGCTAATGTTGCTGCAGTCTGCCTTGGTATATAAACTATTTCGGAACCTCTGATCAATGCCGCATCGGGTAATCCCATGAATTGTGCCACCGGATCGGCAGGCAGACGGGTGGTAAAAGGCGCAGATGGACTTGAATGTGCCGTCCATAAAAGCAAACTGTTGCTGTTGGCATATACCCCGGTAACCAGCGGTGTGGTATAAGCCGGGTCTTTTGCAGTGAGGAAATTGGTTTGGCTTCCGGTGTTTGCCGGATCGACCATATTCTCCAGCGCACTTACTGCATGGCAGGCTGCCCATATTGTGCCAAAATAATCCTTGTTCCAGGCAAGCAGGTTGCTATGCGTTGCCCAGGTGGGTTCAGCATGGGGCATTACAAAAAAGTCATCACAACTTCCTAATGTTTGTGGCGATTTCCAGTTATACGCACCGGGAAATGCCGCATTGGTGATTCCTGCATTGATCAGGTACCCTTCCGCAATTGCCCCATTTTGAATATCCAGTGTCCAGCGTGGTGGCGCTTTTACCGTATAGGTTACATCAACTGTTAAAGCAGAAGATGTTGTTACACCTACTACACCCAAACCTGTCCAGTAGGTAATACGACTGTTCACAGACGTTGTGCGATATTCAGCCGGAATGATGAATGTACCTCCCTTGTATTGAATACCGTTATAGGTAAAGTCAGGGCCGTCTTTAACCTTGGTTTGACTGATCACCCATTTTACCGGTACTTCATAATTTCTGAGCAGATCATAAATTAATCCGTAGGGTTTTATACCATTGGCGATTGTGTTCGGGTTTGACGCCCCCATATTGATGATGAATGAACCGGAAGAAATGGTTTCCGTTTGCGCAACAGTTTTGTATCCCAAACAAATAATCAATGAAAAAAGAAATATTGCTTTTGCATATACGGGTTTCATACAAATTGGATTTAAGGTCTGATAATATAAAATATTTTCAATTCAATAAAATATTGGTTGCTGTAAAACATTCGGGTCATCAGACAATTGGAAAGTGCCTGTTTAAAATTTAAAATATCTCCAACTTAATGATGATCGAAAAACACTTAGTTCTTTATGTTAACAAAAGTAATTTCAAAAGGCAAGTATGTTTGTCGTTATGTTATTAATTCCCTGTAGTTATTGTTCTATTAATATGATTTTTTGATATACTGTTTTCAGAGATCAGTAAACAGTATTTTAATAAATCAGGTGAAATATTTATGACTTGGATGTGGATCATACCCATTGGGGGAAGTGATCATCACTTGTAAACGGGACAGCCTCCTGTATGAATCTGAATTTTTTAACAGGTAAAACATTTATTTTAGGATAATAAACAACTTTATACCGAAGATATTGTAGCTCTGTTCATGGATGTC
>CAIRHQ010000218.1 GCA_903878475.1 uncultured Bacteroidota bacterium
TATTACTGGATGGCTTTTGTGATGGGATCAGCTTGTGTTTGCCTACCCTTCAGGAAACGGCCGTTGAGCAGAACCGGAGCTTGAATACCATTGCTTTTGGCATACTACAGGCAACGCGTACACGCATTTCAAAAACGGAATACATCAGTTGTCCCAGTTGCGGCCGAACCTTATTCGACCTGCAGGAAACCACTGCCAGGATACGGGCGGTAACCCATCATTTGAAAGGAGTAAAGATCGCGATCATGGGATGTATTGTGAACGGGCCGGGTGAAATGGCCGATGCCGATTTCGGTTATGTGGGCAGTGGAGTGGGTAAGATCACCTTGTACAAAGGAAAGGAAGTGGTAAAAAGAAATATTGATAGTGCTATAGCCGTAGATGAGTTGGTTGATCTATTAAAAGAGCATGGTGCCTGGGTAGAAATGAAGTAAACCCCGGGCTAAAAGTTGTTAAAGGATCAATCACTAAATCGCATGAGCACCTGATTTAAAAGAGCGCATATGAAAACTGATTTTTTGATCATTGGTTCGGGTATTGCAGGACTTACTTATGCATTGAAAGTGGCACAGGATTGTCCGGATAAAATTGTAACCATCCTTACCAAAACCCAAAGCGACGAAACCAATACCAAGTATGCCCAGGGAGGCATTGCGGGTGTGATGGATGCCAACAACGATAGTTTCGAAAAACATATTGAGGATACACTGATTGCAGGGGATGGTTTGTGTAATAGGGAAATAGTAGAGATCGTAGTGCGGGAGGGAGTAGACAGAATTAAAGAGATCATCGATTGGGGTGCTCAGTTTGATAAAGAACCTGATGGGGATTTTAAACTCGGTAAAGAAGGTGGACATAGTGAATTCAGGATATTGCATCATAAGGATGTTACCGGTATGGAAATGGAAAGAGCCTTGCTGGAAGCCATCAAACGCAAACCCAATATCAGATTGGTGAGTCATTGCTTTGTACTCGATATTATTACGCAGCACCACTTGGGTTATCTGGTCACAAAATCTACACCGGATATTGAATGTTATGGAGTGTATGTACTCGATCTGTCGAGCAGTAAAATAGAAAAGATCATTGCTTCTGTTACCATGCTGGCCAGCGGTGGTAACGGGCAGGTATATCGTACCACCACCAATCCTTCCATTGCCACCGGCGATGGGGTGGCCATGGTTTACCGGGCCAAGGGCAGGATTGAAAATATGGAGTTCATCCAGTTTCATCCCACCGCGTTGTATGAACCCGGTGTTCGGGGCCAGTCATTTTTAATAACGGAAGCGGTTAGGGGCGATGGAGGTATCCTGCGCAATAACCTGGGAGAGGCATTCATGGAACGGTATGATGCCCGCAAGGATCTTGCTCCCCGTGATATTGTGGCCCGCGCGATCGACAATGAAATGAAGGTTACGGGTACCGAGCATGTTTACCTCGACTGCCGGCATTTCAGCAAAGAGAAATTCATTGAGCATTTCCCTAATATTTATGAAAAATGTTTGAGCATTGGGATTGATATTACCCAGCACATGATCCCTGTTGCGCCGGCCGCACATTATAGTTGTGGTGGCATTAAAACAGATGAGTGGGCAGCTACTTCGATCAAGAATTTATATGCAGCAGGAGAATGTGCCAGTACCGGTTTGCATGGTGCCAACCGGTTGGCCAGTAACTCATTGTTAGAAGCCATGGTGTTTGCACATCGTGCTTATAAAAAAACAGTAGCATTGGCCAGTTCAGCAACAACTGCTGGCCAGGAATCATTGCATGAAGCAATTCCTGATTGGAATGCATCCGGTACCACCTCACCCAAAGAAATGATCCTGATCACCCAAAGCGTAAAAGAATTGAAACTGCTGATGAGCGATTATGTGGGTATTGTACGCAATAATGAAAGGTTATACCGTGCCATGAAACGCCTCGATCTGTTGTATGCAGAAACGGAAGCGCTGTATCAGAGAACCGTGGTTTCACCCCAGCTCTGCGAATTAAGGAATATGATCACGGTGGCCTATCTCATTGTGAAAGGAGCTGAATTCAGACATGAAAGCCGGGGACTGCATTTTAATACCGACTATCCTGAGAAGAGTATGATTGTACAGAATACCATTTTATAATATTCTAAATTCATCTGTCTCATAGTTGTACGGCTGCTTTCCGAAACCTACCTTTGCGCTTTAATTATTTCGATGTATTATATCATCTTCCCATTCTTATACCTGCTTTCCCTGCTGCCTTTCTTTGTGATTTATGGCATCAGTGATGGCATCGCGTTTTTATTATTTCATGTATTCAAATACCGACGCGATGTGGTGATGAATAATCTGGCGATCGCTTTTCCTGAAAAATCGGATGCAGAGCGGGTGCAAATCGCGAAAAGATTTTACTTGTATTTTACAGATACCTTGTTGGAAAGTTTAAAATTCATTTCACTTTCCAAAAAACAATTATTAAAAAGGGGTACAGGAAATTTTGATATCGTGAATGAGTTGGCCGCAAAGGGGCACAATATCAATCTGATGGCGGGCCACCAGTTCAACTGGGAGTTTGTGAATCACCTGACAGCCATAAAGGTGAATATTCCGTTCATCGGCATCTATATGCCCATCAGCAACAAAGTATTGAACAGGGTGTTTATTGATATTCGGAAAAGATATGGCACCGTATTGATCAGTGCCACTGAGTTCAA
This sequence comes from uncultured Bacteroidota bacterium, assembly GCA_903878475.1. Classification (GTDB taxonomy): domain Bacteria; phylum Bacteroidota; class Bacteroidia; order Chitinophagales; family Chitinophagaceae; genus Ferruginibacter. Next base: position 2,693 of record CAIRHQ010000218.1, read on the forward strand.
AACGAAGATGCATGCAATTTTTAATGAGCAGTTTTCCATCGGGTTGGCTGCCGACCAGAATCCGGGAGATCCGCGTTCAGGTTATTGGATCCGGTTCTTCAATCGGCCAGTTCCCTTTGTTACAGGCCCCGAAAAGGGAGCTGTAAAAAATAATGCAGCCGTGGTGTATGTGTCATTCAAAAAAATTAAGCGGGGCTATTATCATTTCGAATGTAGTTTGCTAGCTGAAAGTCCTGCTGGAATGAAGGAAGGAGAACTTACCTGTTTATACCGTGATAAGTTGGAGCAGACGATCAAGGCAGACCCTGCCAATTACCTATGGAGTCATCGTAGATTTAAATTTGAGTGGACTCCTGAATATGGTGAAATAATTGGATAAAAAAAACCGGTTGATCAACCGGCTTTTTTGTTAGCTTAATTAATTCAGTACAGCGGATTCTTTTATTATTTCAATAGTTGCTTGTTCTTTTATTTTATTCCACCCTCCCAGCACGTTGCGCAGGTTATGAAGGCCCTGACGCTTAAGCAAAGATGCTGCTATCACACTTCGGTATCCGCCCGCGCAATGTACATACAGGTTTTGTGAATCATCGAACTGTGCCAGTTTCACCAGGTCTGTCATTTCATCTACCGGTAAATTAACCGCCTGCTTTACATGGCCGTCGGCGTATTCGGTGATCCTTCGCACATCCAGCACCAGTAGGTTTGGGTCGTGTGGAATATCCATGGCCAGTTCATCTGCTTCAATATCGATGATGAGGTCGGTAGTTTCTCCAGATTTTACCCAGGCATCATAGCCACCTTTCAGGAAACCTTGTAGCTGGGCAAAACCAACCCGTGATAAACGGATCACGGTTTCTTCTTCTTTGCCCGGTTCGGTAATCAGCATCATTGGTTTATCGAAAGGCAGGATGGTTCCGGCCCATTCTGCAAACCTTCCTTCCAGTCCGATAAATATACTGCCCGGAATAAATCCCTGTGTGAACACTGTGGCGTGCCGGGTATCGAGAACCCAAACATCTTCCTGCATGAGTTTTTTAAACGCTGATAGGCTAAGTGCTGTCAGTCCTTTTTGTTTTACCTCTTTAAGGCTTTCATATCCATGCTTATTGATATTAGCATTTATCGCAAAATATTTAGGTGCGGTGGCTAATCCACTGGTCACGGCTTTAATAAATGCTTCCTTGCTTTGTGGTTGAAGGGCGTAATTGTTTAATTTTTGTTCCCCGATAGTACTAAAAGTTTCGGGTCCCATATTTTTTCCGCAACTGCTGCCTGCTCCATGTGCAGGATATACCAGTACATCATCGGCCAAAGGAATGATCTTGTTTTGCAGGGTTTCATACATGATTCCTGCTAGTGCTTCACTGCTCATATTTCCACTGCTCAGGTCGGGCCTGCCCACATCACCTACAAACAAAGTGTCGCCGGTAAAAATGGCATGAGGTTTATCCTGTTCATCCCTCAATAAATAACAACTGCTTTCAAGGGTATGGCCGGGTGTATGTAATACTTCCAGGCTGATCTTGCCCAGTTTAAAGATTTCGCCATCCTTGCTGATATGTGCGGGAAAACCGGTTTCTGCTTGGGGTCCAAAAATAATGGGCGCACCTGTTTGTGCACTAAGATCGAGGTGACCGCTTACAAAATCGGCGTGAAAATGTGTTTCAAAAATATATTTGATCGCCGCATTTCTTTCTTTGGCCATGTGGAGGTATTCGTCCGTATCGCGGAGGGGGTCAATAATGGCAACCTCACCTTCGCTTTCAATATAATAAGCAGCTTCGCTGAGGCAACCTGTATAGAGTTGTTTAATGAACATAATTCCTGTCGTAATTTTAATATATCAAAATAAATACAAGTAAAGGTAAAAATAAAAAAGCGGATGTAAGATACATCCGCTATAAAAATAAAATATGTTGAATATTAGCCTACTAATTCTTTTACAAACTGGCTAATTTCATCTATGCGTTTATAATTCACTGTATAAAATATAAATTTTCCATCGCGTTCTGTATTTACAATTCCAGCTTTACGTAAAATAGCCAGGTGTTGTGAAGCCACAGATTGTTCCAATCTTAAGCGAACATAGATCTCTGTAACAGTGATCCTTTTTTCATCTTCAATAAGCTTCAATAATTGTTGGCGCAATTTGTGATTCAATGCCCTTAAAACCATGGCAGCTTTTTTTAATGCATGGTAATCTACATTGAGTGAAGAGCTGATGGTTGATTTTGCAGATGCCAAAGTCTGCTCTGGTGATTGCGATGTAATCATCATAAGATTTAAATTTTAATAATGCTTGAACAATGTTGAACATTACAAATATACAAATAATCGTTCATGCTTGCCCCGAATATTTGTATATATAATCCGTTAAAAGCTAGGATGGACGGCTATTTGTTGATAACTGACTGAAATTCTTTAAGATACAACGGTTCGCAATAAGCTGGTTCTACAAAAATAGATTGTAAAAATTTTTCTTGTGTAAATTTTGCCATCGCATGAGGATGGAAGCTGATATTTTCGAAAATCGCATGAGGATGGTTGCAAAGGTTTTTCCATTTGTTGGCACCGGATCCGAAGAAAATTATTTTCCCTTGTAGTAAATTTTCTACAAAGGATTCTGGTTCCAGGATCAGGGCCTTGGGTGCAATAATATTTACCATAGAGGAATTATAAACAGCGGTGAACACTTCCATCCGCCGTGCATCGATCATCGGGCAGAATTTGATGTCGTTGAAATCTGACAGGGAGGAAAGCTGGTAAATGGCTGATGTGGTCAGTATTTCAAGGGTATTACATACGATCAATGGGATATGAAGCGCATAGCAAAACCCCTTGGCGGATGCCAGGCCTACCCGTAGACCTGTATAGGAGCCCGGACCACCAGTTACCGCCACGGCTTCAAGGTCTTGTAAGCTCAATTCCGCTTTTTGCAAGAGCTGTTGCACCGCAATATGCAAAAAGGCAGCATGATCTTTTTGCGATGCATGTTGCAAAAAATGCAGCATCTGACCATGGCGTGAAATACCCACGATCGCATTTTCAGTTGCAGTGTCTATATGCAGGATCAGGCTCATGAATGGGACATTAGGGTTTTAAGCAAAGCGGGGGAGGGTTGATAGCGTTTATCCGTTTCAGTTAGTTTTGTTAATAATGCCACAATTTTTTCTGTACCAATCGCGGCGGCCCATTCAAATGGTCCGAAGGGATAATTGGTGCCCAGTTTCATGGCCGTATCAATATCGGCCATACTGCTTACTCCATCACCATACGTGAAATAGGCCTCATTGATGATCATCGACAGTATGCGTGCAGACACTAAACCGGGTTCATCGGCAACAGGGATCATCTTTTTATCCAATTCCGCAAACGCTTTACCTACTGCCTCATGATACGCACCGGCCAGCTCCCAACCTTTTCTTTTCAGAAATCCTGGCCAGCCATTCATCCGAAATACATTTGATGGGGCTTGCATTTCCTGTAAAGGAATCGTTACTTCATTAATGATAATGGGGATTGTTAGGTGGCTATATAACGGGAGTAAACCATCCGCTTCCAGGTTCAAAAATGCAATAGCTTCGGGATATTGTGCTATTTCTTCAATGCGCATGATCCTGATCAAGTATTCCGGAGAACAGCTTTCTGTCAGTTCTTTCCACTGCCCGGGATCTGCTTTAACAAGGATGGCCATCAGTATTTTTTTTACAAAAATAGGTGGTTGAGAAAAGATATATTTGTATTTCTATAAAATTAAATAGCATGGCTAAAATAATCATTAACACTCCCAATGCACCCGCCCCCATTGGCCCCTATAACCAGGCCGTTGTAGCGGGTAACCTTTTATTCATTTCTGGACAGATAGCACTGCAGCCCGGTACCGGTGAGTTGATCAATTCCGATATAGTAGTAGAAACCGAGCAAGTGATGAAAAATCTGGCAGCCATCCTGACCGAGGCGGGGTTGGATTTTTCTCATGTAGTGAAAACCACCATCTTCCTCAGTGATATGGATTTGTTTGCCCAGGTGAATGAAATTTATGGCAAACATTTCGCCTCCGAATTTCCTGCGAGGGAAACAGTGGCCGTAAAAGGTCTTCCCAAGAATGTACGCGTAGAGATCAGCATGATCGCGATGAAATAAGTTTTTGTTTCCTCAAATTCTGTGTATATGTCGATTCCCGGAAAACTGGTCATCATTACCGCTAAGGTTCATGAATATCTACTTGCCGCGTTTACTCAACGGGGTTATGAACTGCGTTATGAACCGGAGATCAGTTATGAAGCATTGTTGCTGCTGATTGATCAAGCCTACGGTTTGATCGTGACCACCCGCCTGCCCATTGATAAGGTAATGATCGACCGTGCCAGTCAATTGCAGTGGATCGGCCGATTGGGAAGCGGAATGGAACTGATTGATACGGAATATGCCGAAGCTCGGGGAATACGTTGTGTGAGTAGTCCGGAAGGTAATCGTACTGCCGTGGCCGAGCATGCATTGGGTATGTTGCTGGGATTGATGCATAAGATCAACAGCAGCGGAAAAGAAATTGCAGCGGGTAAGTGGATCCGTGAAGCCAACCGCGGTATAGAACTTACGGGTAAAACCGTAGGCATCTTCGGGTATGGAAATACAGGTAGTGCATTGGCTACACTATTATCTGCCTTTGATGTAACCATCCTGGCCTATGATAAATATATATTCGGTTTTGGTGGAACCCGTGTAAAAGAAGCTTCTCCCGAACAGATCTACCGCTATGCAGACGTGATCAGTTTTCATCTTCCCCTAACTGCCGAAACCAGCTGGCTCGCCGATGCAAATTTTTTTAGCCGGCTTGAACAAAAGCCCTTTATCATCAATACCTCGAGGGGTGGTATCATTGATACCAGCGCGTTGGTAGGGGCATTGAAAAGCGGTCAGGTTGTGGGTGCCGGTTTGGATGTGCTGGAGAATGAAAAGCTGCCTACGTATACTCAATCAGAACAGGAACAACTGGATTATTTGATACAACAACCCAACGTACTCTTAACTCCGCATATTGCCGGGTATTCCACGGAAGCTTTTTATAAGATGAGCGCCGTAATAATTGAAAAGTTGGGAATTTAATTTTTTTACTACTTTTGTAAGGAATACAACGCCTTAGGCTTACTGGGGCGTTGTATTTTTTTTCTCATAACGTAAACGGAAAATGATGAGTGATACGAACTATGTAACGGAGGAGACCTTTGAGCGACTGAAGACTGAATTGCAACATATGAAGGGTGTTGATCGTCCAGCTGCCAGCAGGGCCATCGCCGAAGCACGCGAAAAAGGCGATCTGAAGGAAAATGCAGAATATGATGCAGCTAAGGAAGCGCAGGGAATGCTGGAAGCCAAAATCAAACACCTGGAGGGCGTGATCGCTACGGCCAGGATACTAGATGAAAAAAATATCGATACCAGTAAGGTTTCCATTCTTACGCGTGTTACCCTTACCAATTTGGGCACCAAGAAAAAGGTGACCTATAAGATCGTTTCTGAAAATGAGGCCAACCTGAAGCAAGGAAAAATATCGGTCACTTCTCCTATCGGCAAAAGTCTTTTGGGAAAAGTAATCGGTGATTCGGTTCAGGTACAGGTTCCTGCAGGCGTATTGGGTTTCAGAGTAGAAAATATTGAGTTATAAGTATTAGACAGAAACTATGGCCCATTCTTTTTTGAATGGGCTTTTTTGTGTGGTATCTTTAGTCTGTCATGTTTTTCATGCGCAAAAAAAATGTAGTATGACCATTTTCTCCAAGATCATTACCGGTGAAATTCCCTGTTACCGGATTGCTGAATCCGAAAAATTCATTGCCTTCCTGGATATTGAACCCCTGGTGATTGGCCATGTGCTGGTAGTGCCAAAGATGGAAGTGAATAAGATATTTGATGTGCCCGATGATTATCTGGCCGAAATGCTGGTCTTTGCCAAACCCATTGCCAAAGCCATTGAAAAAGCATTTGATTGCAAACGTTGCGGCATCAGTGTGATCGGGTTGGAAGTGCCGCATGCACATATGCACCTGGTGCCCATCAATACGGCAAATGATCTGAATTTTACCAGACCCAAAATGGAGATCACAGATGAAAGCTTAAAGGAGGTTCAACAAAAATTGTTGGCCCACCTGTAATGGCTCAATCGGTCTTTAACCTGAAACCCACACCATGTATGGTTTCCAGCACGATATTCGGATCAGCCTTAAAGTGTTTGCGGAGTTTGGTAATGAATACATCCATGCTTCTTCCTAAAAAATAATCATCCTTGCCCCATACATTCAATAACACTTCCTCCCGTTTTAAAATTTTATTCAGGTGCTGGGCAAAAAATCTCAGCAGGTCTGACTCCCGCTGGGTCAGCGAGATCACTTCCTTATCGTGATAGATCTTCAGTTCGTTGAAAACAAATCGCAGTTTTCCGATCTGATATTCTTCTTTGATGTCGGCCTGAAGTTTTTTACTGCGTCTTAAAAAAACTTCCATGCGCATCATAAGTTCCTGCATGCTGAACGGCTTGGTGATATAATCATCTGCACCTGTCTGGAATCCTTTCAGTTTATCTTCCTGCATGGTTTTGGCCGTAATGAAGAGGATGGGTACCACATCTGTTAGAGAGCGGATCTTTTTGGCCAGCGAAAAGCCATCTCTTACAGGCATATTGATATCGAGCAAACAGATATCAAATCCCTTTTTCTGAAACTGTTGCCAGGCCACTTCTCCGTCGGGGCAATGCACCACTTCATATCCTTCGTCTTGCAAGTTATCTTTGATCACAAATCCCAGCGACAGATCATCTTCTGCCAATAATACTTTTGCTTTGCTCATGGGGTTCGTTTTATTTTTTTGGAATTTTTATAATAAATGTACTTCCCTTTTTTTCTTCACTGCTCACTTCGATCTTTCCATTATGGGCATCTATTACTTTTTTAACAAAATTCAGGCCAAGTCCAAATCCTTTTGTCGTGTGCAATTCTCCTTGTGTAACCCGATAGAACCGGTTGAATATCTTTTTATGATGTGCCCTGCTGATGCCGATACCATTGTCTTTCACCGACAGGCAGAGTTCGGAACCTGTTTCACTGGAACTGATCAGGATCTCGGGCCGGGCTGAATATTTGATGGCATTCTCGATCAGGTTGATGAGGGCCAATAACAGGTAAGATCGATCTGCGAGCAGGAAAGCTTCGGGATGTTCAAAGGCAGTACGAATAACCGCCTGTTTCTGTTCGGCCAATGGCAACAGGTCATTAATGGCCTGCCGGATCAATGCATTGGCATCAACCTGTTCTTTTTCCAGCGGGAGAGAACTCCGGTCGGTGTAGGCTATTTCGAGCAGTCGCTGCACCTGGGCCTGCAAGTGCCCGGTTTGATCACTGATGATGCCGGCATAATTCCGAAGCCTTTCGGGCTTGTCGGTAATATTCTCCTGTTCCAGTACATCGGCTGCGATCTTTATAACGGCAAGGGGTGTCCGAAACTCATGGGTGAAGTTGTTCACAAAATCCTTTTGGGTTTCATTCAGGAACTTCTGCCGGTACAGGTAGAAGATGCTGGCACCAAAGGCTATCAGTACCAATAACAACACAACGCCCGAAGCAATCCAGAAGAACATCTGCTTCAGAATGTATTGACCCCGGTGGGGGAAAAATAGCACGACGTATGAATAGTCGCGCTTAAACATCGGCACCGGCAATTCTTTGGAATTAGCATGATAGGAATCCGGAAGGTCAATATATTCCTGGATGGTGAAAGCATTTTTTTCGGTACTGTATACAGCGGCCTTGCAATCGGTGTACACATCAAAATCGGTGAATTCTGATTTAAGGTTAAGCCAGAGGCTGTCGAGGTTCGGATTGCAATCGATCCTGAGCAGGTAAAGGTCGGGACTCGGATTTTCGATCAGTTTCTGTGTATTGTCGGACACGTCATTTACGAGTTCCATATCATCATACAACCCGCGAATACTTTTTGATACATTGATGTTGAACTGTTTTTCTTCATACAAGTATACTTTCTGCAGCCAGAACAATTGCACAGCAATGATGATGGTAACCAGTATTGTGCTGGTGAGGATAACTAACCGTAGTGTTTTTGAACGAATGACCATATGCAGGATTGAACCACAAAGGTTTTAGAAATGCAAAGGTAACCATGTTAAGTGTAGGTTAACAGCCCAACCTATTTGACCGTTTTTATCCTTCCGGGATTATTGGCAATGAAGGCTGCCCAACCCGCTTCTTTTTTTCCTGGGGTAACTGTTGGATTTTTTTCCTGGAAATAATGGCATAGCGCTACAGCCAAGGCATCAGTAGCATCATAATGCTGAGGAGTTTCAGTGAAATGAAGAATCTGCTGCAACATCTTCGATACTTGTTCTTTATTGGCATTGCCATTGCCGGTAATGGATTGCTTTACTTTTTTGGGTGCATATTCTGTTACTTCAAGTCCGTGCCGCATGGCAGCCGCGATGGCTACGCCCTGTGCCCTTCCTAACTTAAGCATACTCTGCACATTTTTTCCGAAGAACGGCGCTTCAATGGCAAAAGCATCTGGTTGATATTTAGTGATAAGGCCACTCACCGTGTTAAAGATGAGTTGCAGCTTTTTATAGCTGTCTTTGATCTTACCCGGTTGTAATACCCCCATTTCGAGCAAGGAAACCTGATTGCCGGTAATGGAGATCAAGCCATAGCCCATGATGATGGTGCCGGGGTCGATCCCTAATATGATGCGATTATTTTTTGGCAAAGCCCTGATAATTTTTTCTAACTTGATAATTGAACTAACATTGTGTATTGAACAAAAGTATTAAAATATTCATCAAATGGTTCGTTGGCCCCATACTGGCAATCTGGTTATTCTATTCTTTATATAATCAGGTGATAGCACAGCCTGATTTTAATGCTCAGGTTTCGATGATCCGTTCTCTGCCCTATGGACCGAAAGCCTGGAAATGCTGGCTGGTACTCCTTTTGGTATTTCTGAACTGGGGGCTGGAAGCAGCAAAATGGAAATTACTGGTGAATACCCTGCAACCGATGAATTTTTTTCAAGCATTCAAATCTGTTTTATGTGGTGTTACACTTTCTCTGAATACGCCCAACCGCATGGGTGAATATGCCGGAAGGATGTTGTTTGTACAGGAAGGGAACAGGTTAAAGACGATATCGCTTTCTATGGCCGGAGGACTGGCACAACTGATCATCACCCTCATCATCGGAACCTGTGGAGTGGCCTGGCTTTTATTTTCTGCAACTGGCATCAGCCTGTTCATCGATCTTGATCAATACTGGTTGCTTTTGTTTTTTTACGGCAGCATATTGGTTTCTATTGCCTTGGTTTTTTTCTATTTCAGGCTGCGCGGACTGATCTGGCTTGTGAATAAATTACCTTATTCCCATAAGTTTTTAGAATACATTAACGTATTGAAGGCATTGGATGTAAAAATTTTGTTAAGGTTGCTGCTCTTATCATTAGCCCGCTATGGGGTCTTTGTTTTTCAATACATCTTTGCATTACAATTGATGCAGGTAGAGCAACATGTGGGACAAAATTTTTGGTTGGTCAGTATACTTTTTTGGATCTTGGCCATCATTCCATCCATTGCCATTGCAGAATTGGGAATCCGGGGTACCATTGCAAAAACATTATTTGCTTATAGTCATAATTTACTGGGCATACTTACAGTTACCTTCGGTGTATGGTTTATTAATTTGTTCCTGCCAGCATTCATTGGTAGTTTATTAATTTTGGGAATTAAAATAAAGCCTAACAAATGATACGATTCAGCAAAGCTGGAATTTTAGTGATTGCTTTATGCGGACTAAGTTTCAGGCCAGCATTCGATGATTTCTGCGGCATCCGGAATACGGCTTTCCAGGATGGTGAAAAAGTGACCATGAAGGTATTTTACAATACACTGGGCATGTATGTGGGTGCCGGAGAGGCTACTTTTACCACTACCCTTGAAAGGTTCAATGGCAAGCCGGTGTATCATTGTGTGGGGGAAGGCAAGTCTTTTTCATTCTTTGATAATTTCTTCAGGGTGCGCGACCGGTATGAAAGTTATATTGATACCGCCAATCTGCTTCCCTATAAATTCATTCGTAATGTGGATGAGGGAGGATATAAAAAATACAACAATGTGAGCTTTAATCAGTCGGCCAACACCGCTGTGAGCACAAATGGTGTATTTAAGGTTACCAACTGTATTCAGGATGTAGTGAGTGCTGTATATTATGCCCGCAACATCAATTTTGATAAATATCAGGTAGACGATAAGATCCCTTTCGATATGTTTCTGGATGACGAAATTTATCATTTGTATATCCGGTACCTGGGCAAAGAAAAGATCAAGACCCGCTATGGAAAATTCAATGCCATTAAATTCAAACCCCTGTTGATCAAGGGAACAATATTTGAAGGCGGTGAAAAAATGAATGCCTGGGTGAGCGATGATCCCAATCATTTGCTGCTTCGGGTAGAGAGTCCGATCGCGGTAGGCAGCATCAAGATCGACATGATGGACTATGCCAACCTTCGATATCCGCTTACTTCACTCATCAGTGCACGATAAGTTTACAATTCACTTAATCGGAAACTATCTTTTTGGCGAATACCCCTATCTGTTAGTTGCAGGTTGCAGCATTCGGTGAGGGGGTCGTGTTCAAAAAATAATACGAAATCTTTTTGTTGAGCCTCGGTAAGAAAGGTCTTTTTTTCTTTCAAGGTAGTTAGGGGAAACATATCATACGCCATCACATACGGCAGGGGGATATGGGCCATGGAAGGAAGCAGGTCGGCCATGAAGACAATGGTTTTTCCTTTGTAATTCAATTGGGGCAACATCATGGCATCGGTATGTCCAAATGCTTGTCTGAACTCAATGGCACTCGGCATTGCTGCCGCATCGATATCGGTGAACCGCAGTTGCCCGCTTTCCAGTATGGGAATAATATTTTCTTTTAAAAAACTGGCTTTCTCACGGTCATTGGGAACCGTTGCCCAAGTCCAATGTTGTTGATTGCTCCAATACAGGGCATTCTTGAAGGCCGGAACCAACTGGTCGCCAATTCGTTCAATACTTCCGCCGCAATGATCAAAATGTAAATGCGTTAAAAACACATCGGTGATATCATCCCGGCAAAATCCATGTGCTGCCAGCGATTTGTCCAGCGTATCTGTTCCATGTAAAAAGTAATGACCAAAAAATTTCGCATCTTGTTTATTGCCCATGCCGTTATCGATCAGGATCAGCCGGTTTCCGTCTTCCACCAATAAGCATCGAAGGGCCCAGCTGCACATATTGTTTTCGTCGGCCGGGTTAAGTTTGTGCCAGATACTCTTGGGCACAACACCAAACATGGCACCGCCATCTAGTTTAAAGTAACCCGTATTGATGGTATATAAGTTCATGGAGTTATAGCGTTTGTGGCAAATGCTTTTTTTGTGCTGCAGCCGCAGTGAGTAATAATAACAGGCCCATCACAAAAAAGACGATCAACACCAGCAAGGAATTCCGCATATTATGGGTAATGCCTTCAATAAAACCGAAACTGAA